>JAFUXI010000053.1 GCA_017470995.1 Spirochaetales bacterium | reverse complement strand
GGATAGATGTTCTCTCCTCCGCGTATGATCATGTCCTTGAGCCTTCCCGTAACCTTGTAGTAACCGTCAGGTGTGCGGCAGCATATATCGCCGGTATGAAGCCATCCGTCGGCGTCAATGGTCTTGGCTGTTGCCTCGGGCATCTTGTAATATCCCTTCATGATATTGAAGCCGCGTGCCACGAACTCGCCGTTCTCGCCATCGGGAAGATCCCGTCCCGTCTCCGGGTCGATAATCTTGCACTCCACTCCCGGGAAGGCCGATCCGACAGTTTCAACTCTATGGTCCAGATCCTCGTTGACCTCTCCCATGGTGCAGCCGGGAGAGCTTTCGGTCTGGCCGTAGACGGAGAGAATCTCCTTCATGTTCATCTCTTCGGCCGCCCTTCTCATCAGCTCCGGCGGGCAGTTGGACCCTGCCATTATTCCGGTTCTCATATAGGAGAAATCCGTCTTGGCGAAGTCCTCATGGTTGAACATGGCAATAAACATTGTGGGCACACCGTTGAAACAGGTTATCTTTTCCTGATTTATGCAAGCCAGAGAAGATTTGGGCGAGAAGTAAGGCATGGGGCAGATGGTACCGCCGTGGGTCATCATGTTCGTCATTGAAAGTACCATGCCGAAGCAATGGAACATGGGAACCTGAATCATCATGCGGTCGGCGGTGGAAATATCCATTCTGTCGCCGATTGTCTTTCCGTTGTTGATTATATTGCGGTGCGTGAGCATGACGCCCTTGGGGAATCCCGTGGTTCCCGAGGTATACTGCATGTTGCACACATCGTCGGGCTTGACCATTGAGGCGCGACGCTTGACCTCCTGATAGGGAACATCATCGGCGCGGTCCATCATCTCCTCCCAGGTCAGAGCTCCGTCCATCTCGAATCCCACCGTAACCACATTGCGCAAAAACGGCAGTCTCTTTGCAAACAGCGGCTCCCCTTTCCTGTGTGTGGCAAGCTCGGGGCACAACTCCTGGATTATCTGCTTATAGTTTGATTCCTTCACGCTCTCGATCATCACCAGCGTGTGGGTATCCGACTGCCTCAAAAGGTACTCGGCCTCATGGATCTTGTATGCCGTGTTGACCGTGACCAGGACCGCACCGATCTTGGTGGCAGCCCAGAACGAAAGAAACCAGGCAGGAATGTTGGTTGCCCACACTGCCACGTGGTAACCGGGCTTCACTCCCAGACTTATGAATGCAGCGGCAACGCGGTTCACCTCTCTCCGGAATTCCCTGTATGTGCGGGTATAGTCCAGAGTTGTGTACTTGAACGCATACTGGTCCGGGTAGGTCTTCGACATCGTATCCAGGACATCCGAAAACGTCACGTCGATGACTTCATACTTCTTCCACGGAAAGGTCCCCGTATGTGAACGGTTCTCATACAGGACCGATGTCTTTTTACTCTCTCCGGATACCCTGGAGATGAAATTCACATAATGGGTAAGGACGATATCGGCATCGTTGACCTCATCGTTCCAGCCCACCGTACAGAAGCCTTCGTAGTTCAGAGACCTCAGGGCACGCAGAAAATCATCTACGGGAAGAGTTCCCTCTCCCATCATGACGTTGACTCCGTCTTTTCTGTCTCCTATGCGTACATATCTGATATAGGCTCCGAGCGTCTTGATGGTGGACTCTGCGGACTCCTCCCCCACGAAATATGTGGCTCTTATGTTCCATGAAGCCCCTATTGCGGCTGAAGCGAAGGCATTGATTATGTCCAGAAGAACCGACGTTTTGGCCAAAGGTCCGCTGGTTTCAAACAGGATTCCCACGTCCTGACGCTCGGCTCTTGCCACTGCTTCGGAAAACAGATTCAGGAGAGCGGGAATGTCCACTGTTTCCTTCATTCGGACAATGACATTTCCTATGCCGCTCTGTGCGGCCATATCAATATACTGCACCAGGGTAACGGGATCGGCATCCGGACCGTCCGCGTAAGACGGATAGCTGATGGCGCAAACCTCAACTCCGTTGTTCATGAGCAGGCTTCGACCCTCGGATGCATTCTCGGATCTGAGAATGCTGTCCGAATGGCTCTTCCGTTCATTGACCGCATCCCAGATCTCAAAGCCGTCCATTCCGTAATCGGCTGCTAGACGGCAGAAGGAGGCAAATGAAGGTCTGTCTACGTCCTTTGTGGAAAACGAGAGCTTCATTTCTGGGACTCCTCATAGGCAATCTTGTTCAGGGCATTGATGTAGGCTCGGATAGAGGCTCCGACGATGTCGGACGAAATACCGTTTCCGGAGTAGAGCTTTCCGTTGCTCCGCAGCCTCACAAGAGTGGAACCGAGAGACTCGCGGCCCTCGGTGACAGCCTGGATCTGGAAGTCGTCCAGTTCGTAATGATGGCCTATACACTGCTCTATGGCGGTAAAAGCGGAGTCAATGGGGCCGTTTCCGGTACCTGTTCCGCTGGTTATCTCCCCTTTTCTGTCAAGGATTACACTGGTGACGCTGTTGACCTTGTTGCTCATGGTTCCGACATATGAAACAAGCCTGAATGTAGCCGGAACCTGCATTGCAGTGGATGCAACTATTGCCTCGAGCTCCTTGCTGCCGATTGATGATTTCTGTTCGCACAGTCTCATCAGAGCTTCATAAACTCTGCCGATATCCTCGTTCGAGAGATCGTAACCGAGGGATTTGACGGCTTCACCCACCTGCTTGATTGTGCTTTCCGAATCCAGGAAGACAGCTGAATCGGTAAACGGCAGATTGTCGTCCTTCTCGTCATGGCTCTGCATCTTCTTTACAAGGCTCTCAATATCATGATGAAGCTCGGTATACTTCAGGTTGCAGGAGACCCCGAGCTGTTCGCCCTTGGTCTTCAGGGCGCGTGCAAAGGAATCGATATCCAGAGAATCGGATCCTTTGATACATACCTTGACCCCGTCACCGCCTGCCTGGACTGATGCAAGGGCATCTGCCACGGCAAGGCTGATGCTGTCGGAAACCTTCACGTTCACAGGAACCCCGATTGCTGCCTTCAGAGACCGCACCAGAGATGCAAACTCCTCAGGCATCATGATTCCTGCATCGTCACAGACTGTCACGCACGTTGCACCGCTGCTTTCGGCAGCAGAGCATGCCTGAATCAGGAAAGATACATCGCATCTTGTGGCATCAAGAGCCTCGAACTCAACGTCCTCGCACAGCTCGCGCGAGGTTCTGACCTGATCCCTGATTTTCTCCAGCATGACCGGAGCCTTCATATGATACAGGTATTCCATCTGAACCGTGGAAACCGGAAGACTTACAATCAGTCTCGGATGGTGTGCACCCTTGAGACATGAGGCGGCAAGCTCTGCCTCCTCTCTTGAGGTACCTGCGGGGATTGCAATGCACGCATTCTTCACCGACTGGGAGATTGTCCTGAAAATGATTCCGTCTTCCTTGGTGTTCCTGATACCGGGCAACTCGATGACATCGGCTCCAAAGCGGTCAATACCGATGGATATGGCCAGTTTTTCCCTGAACAGAAGCCCTCTGGATCCGTTCTCCGAAAGCTTGCGGAGGGTACAGTCGACTACCGAGATCTTTCTCATATTGTTATCCTTTTATACGGTTCTGATGTCGAGGCTCTTGGAAACGGGTTCCATGATCTTGCGCACCTGTTCTTCCGTTGCGTTGCCGAGCTTGAAAGTCAGGACCCTGAGGTTCGGAGACGGTCCTTCCAGAGTGCCCAGCGAGATGATGTTGATTCCCGCGGTGGCGAACTGGTCAGAAAGGCTCGAAACCACACCGACCTTGTCCTCGACCAGGGCCTCTACCCTGATTCCCGGATACTTGTCGCCAAGCATCTCAAGGAGAATCTTCAGAAGATTGCTCTTGGAGACGATTCCCACAAGATATCCGCCTTCCATAACGGGAAGACATGAAAGGTCGTTCTCTGCCATGAGCTTGACCGCTTCCTCGATTGTCGTATCCTTTGTGATCGTCAGAGGATTGCGGCTCATGATGTTCTTGACCTTGAGTCTGGACAGAAGGTAGTTGATCTCATAGGCGCTGAGAGTCGAAGCCGGGGACGGAGCCGCAAGAAGGATGTCCTTCTCGGAAATGACACCGACAAGGTGCTTGTCTTCATCAAGGACGGGCATCCTGTGGATCTTCTCTGCCTTCATCTTTGACGAAGCCTCGGAGATGCTCATGTCCGGAGTGGCTGTAATGGGATTCTTCCTCATTCTGTCTGCTATGATCATTTTGTTCCTCCAACTGAATTTACATTAATCAGGCACCCAAATATGCCTTCTTGATATCGGGATCCGAGATAAGGTCCGAACCCCTTCCTGTCTTTACGATCTTACCCGTCTCAAGCACATAGGCCCTGTCTGCGATCGAAAGGGCCGCCTGGGCATTCTGCTCTACCAGAAGAATCGTCGAGCCTGCCTTGTGCAGGTCGGCGATGATCTCGAAGATCAGATCCACCAGAAGCGGAGCAAGTCCCATCGAGGGCTCGTCCAGCATCATGAGCTTGGGCTTGGCCATCAGGGCGCGGCCCATGGCCAGCATCTGCTGCTCTCCGCCGGAAAGGGTTCCGCCTATCTGGGTCCTTCTTTCCTTCAGACGTGGAAAGAGTTCATAGACCTGTTCCATGCTAGCTTTGATCTCCGACTTGGGTCTGGTGTAGGCACCCATCTCCAGGTTCTCCTCCACGGTCAGGCCCAGGAAGATCCTTCTTCCCTCGGGAACCATGACAAGACCCTGTGAGACGATCTTGTTCGGAGATGTCTTTACGATGGATGAATCCAGGAACTTGATGTCGCCGGTCTTGGATCGCAGAAGACCCGAGATGGTGTTCAGCGTAGTGGACTTTCCTGCACCGTTTGCTCCGATGAGGGTCACTATCTCCCCTTCGTCGACATAAAACGAAATGTCCTTAATCGCGTGGATGGCACCGTAGAAGACGTTGATCTCATTAACATCGAGAATTCTTGCCATGTCAGTCCCTCCTCTTTCCAAGGTAGGCCTCGATGACCACCGGGTTCTTCTGGATCTCTTCGGGTGTTCCCTGGGCGATGACCTCGCCGAAGTTCAGGACCGTGATCTTCTCGCAGATTCCCATGACCAGGCTCATGTCGTGCTCGATCAGAAGGATCGCGATATGGAAGGAGTCGCGGATCTTGCCTATCGTCTCCATCAGGTTCTCGGTCTCGGCGGGGTTCATGCCGGCAGCAGGCTCGTCCAGAAGCAGGAGCTTGGGACTTGTAGCCAGGGCCCTGATGATCTCGAGCCTGCGCTGGGATCCATAGGGAAGATTGCCTGCAATCTCATCGGCCTGATCCTGCATGTTGAATACCTTAAGCAGGTCCAATGCTCTCTTTTTTGCAGCTTTCTCCTCTTTCCAGTACCTCGGAAGCCTAAGCAGAGCCTCGGCTATCGAGTAGTGCATCCTGGTGTTGAAGCTGTTCATAACGTTGTCCAGAACGCTCATGTCCTTGAAGAGTCTGATGTTCTGGAATGTCCTTGCAATACCCTCGTGGTTGCGCGCCACCGTGCTCATTCCGGCAAGGTCCTTCTCGCAGAGGGTAATCACTCCGCTGGTCGGGGTATAGACACCGGTAAGCAGGTTGAAGACCGTGGTCTTTCCGGCTCCGTTGGGGCCGATCAGTCCGACGATCTCGTTCTCGTTGACCTCGATGTTGAAGTCGCTTACTGCTGCAAGTCCTCCGAATACCACGCGAAGGTGTTCGCACTTGAGTACGTTGCTCATCCCTGCACCTCCTTGCCGGTATCGGCGGTATCGGCCTTTCTGCGGCCACCCCTGATTCGGTTGATTATCTTCTCGATCGTGTTGCCCATCGAGAAGTCGTAGGTTCCCATGAGTCCCTTCGGCCTGAAGAGCATCATCAGGACCAGGGCAAGCGAATAGACCACCATTCGGTAGTCGCTGAAGGACCTCAGAAGCTCAGGCAGGGCCGTAAGCACGATTGCGGAGATCACGGAGCCCAGCATGGAGCCCATGCCGCCCAGAACGACCATGACCAGGATCTCGATCGACTTCATGAACTTGAACGTCGACGGATAGAGGCTTCCGATGTAGCCGGCGTACAGGCAGCCGGCAATTCCCGCAAGCATTGCGGAGAACACGAATGCGGCCGTCTTGTAGAACGTGGTGTTGATTCCGACGCTCTCGGCTGCGATCTCGTTGTCCCTGATGGAAAGCACCGCCCTGCCGTGGCGGCTCTTCATGAACACATGGATCAGGAAGAGGCAGATTACGGTGAACACGAAGATCACGTTCAGGCTGGTGAACTTGGGGATTCTGGCCAGACCCGAGGCTCCGTAGGTGAACTTGAAGCCCAGGACCGAGTCGATGTTGGTAAGAACTACCCTGATGATTTCTCCGAATCCCAGGGTGATGATGGCAAGGTAGTCACCCTTGAGCCTGAGGGCCGGGATTCCGATCAGAAGACCGAAGATACCTGCCACTACCGCCGAAACCAGTACGGCGATTATGATGTACGGAATGACCGCTGCATGGTTGCCTGCTCTGAGCAGAGTTGCCGCAGGCGTGCTCTTCATGAAGATGGCACCGGCATAGGCGCCTACTGCCATGAAGCCCGCATGTCCCAGCGGAAGCTGTCCCAGATATCCGCAGACTACGTTGAGGCTGGTGGCAAGGATTATGTTGATTCCTATTGTTATCAGGATTCCCCTGTAGTACTCCCCTTTCAGGCCCGAAGAGCTCACGAACAGGGTCAGAAGAGCCCAGAGGATGATTGTCAGAACGGTATTGATTGTATACCTGACCGGAGTGGATAGCTTTGTTTTCTTCATGCAATTCCCTCCGTCAGACCTTTTCCTGCATCTTCTTGCCCAAGAATCCCGTGGGCTTGAAAAGCAGTACGATTATCAGAACCAGGAACACGGCCGCATCCTTCCACATGGAGAATCCGGCAGCTGCTACCAGGGCCTCGAGCACTCCGATCGTAAAGCCTCCGATCATGGCGCCCGGGATGGAACCAATTCCGCCCAGAACGGCGGCGACGAAGGCCTTGATGCCCAGCATCGAACCCATTGTGGGGCTTGCCTGGGTGTAGGCTGCAAGGTAGAGCACCGACCCTATTCCGGCCAATGCGCTTCCGATTGCGAATGTCATGCTGATCGTTCTGTTCAGCGAGATTCCCATGAGCTGGGCTGCGCCCATGTCCTCGGAGACTGCCCTCATGGCCTTTCCTGCCTTGGTCTTGTTGACTACGAACCAGAGCAGGATCATGATGATCAGTGAAACCACTATGGTCACGATGGCGGTGTAGCTCACGTTGACCCTGCCGAACATTACGCTTCCGGTGATCAGCGGGTCCATGCTCTTCTGGTCCGCGCCGAACACGAGCTGGGCACCGTTCTCCAACAAAAACGATACTCCGATGGCCGTGATCAGAAGCGAGAGCCTCGGAGCGCTTCTGAGAGGCGTGTATGCGACCTTCTCCACCGTCACGCCCAGAAGTGTGCTCACCCCTATTGCAAGGATTATGGCCACGACCGGCGGCAGTGCAAACGAGGCAATGGCATAGTAGACCATGTATGCCCCGACCATGATGATGTCTCCATGGGCGAAGTTCAAAAGCTTAATGATTCCGTAGACCATGCTGTATCCGAGTGCCACGAGGGCGTAGACGGAACCGGTCTGCAGACCGTTTATCAGCTGGGCTATCAACAAAGAAAACGTCATGCCTGAAGAATCTCCAATAGAATAACTTACAACAATTTATAATTTATATGCAAAAGGACGCAAGTAACCCTGCGTCCTTTTTTACGTTTTCAAGGCGTTTTGTTATCAGAAGAACTCGTCGAACAGCTCAGCACCGCCGGAGATCTTGATGATGGCAACACTCTTGATCGGGTCGTTTGTCTCGTTGAAGGTATAGCTTCCGGTGATACCCTCGAAGGCATTCATGCCCTTGATGGCATCGATGACGGCCTGCTTGTACTCTGCAGAACCGGCCTTCAGTCCCTTGGCCTCTGCAGCCTTCAGACCTTCAGCCATAATCAGTGAAGCATCCCATGCAAGAGGAGCGAACATGTTGGGGACTTCCTCGTTGAACTTTGCCTTGTAGTCTGCTTCGTACTTGGCAACGGACGGGGTTCCGGGTGCATAACCGGACATGTAGATGGTTCCCTCGAGGTCTGCTGCGCTTGCATAGTTCTTGACCGAACCGAAACCGTCTCCGCCGATGATCTTGGCGTTGCAGCCGGCTGCCCTGAGAGCTGTGATTGCTCTTCCTGCCTCACCGTAGTAGATCGGCATGAGCACGACATCGGGGTTGGCGGCAGCGATGTTTGTCATCTGGGCCTTGTAGTCGACATCGCCTGTTGCGAATGCTTCCTTGGCAACAATCTTCAAACCGCATGCATCAAGCTGGCTCTCGACACCCTGAACGATGGCTTCGGAATAGTCTGAACCGTTCTCATAGAAGATGGCGATTGTCTTTGCACCGTACTTCTGTGCTGCGTACTGGGCCATCTTCTCGCCCTGGAACGGATCGAGGAAGCAGGAGCGGAAGACGTTTGTCTTGACTTCTGACTTCGGATCATCCGGATCCATGACGGTGAGCTTGGGGTTGGTTGCCGATGCGGAGATCTGCGGCATGTTGTCGTCGTATGTGACATCGGAGAGAGCGATCGAAGCGCCGGAAAGGACGGAACCGATGATTGCGGTGGCTCCGTTGGCCTTTGCCAGGTTGTAGGCATTGATGGACTCCGTTCCGTCTGCCTTGTCATCGTACTCGAGAAGCTTGACCTGCTTGCCGTTGATACCGCCGGCAGCATTCAGCTGTTCGAAGAACATTGCTACGGAATTGCGAACGGGAACACCGTACATGGCGTAGTCACCGGTTGTGTTTCCGATGAAGGCTATGGTGATGGTCTCGGATGCTGCAGCTGATGATGCACCCTCACTGGATCCGCCAGCGAATACGGGGATGGCCATCAGAGCAAGAACCAAAACAAAAAGTAAAGCTTTCTTCATAGTTTCTCTCCCTTGAATGTATTTAGAGTGTAGTTTTGCACCAATAATACAACCGTTCGGTATTTTTATGCAATAATTTCCTATAAAAATCTGAAAATTTATTCTTGCGACATCCCCCTCCGACTACCCGGTGCTCTTGTTTCTGAGGCTGGAACTTGTTAATATATGGCGATTTCCATTAGGCTCAGGATGCCACAGGAGCACTTATGCATATTACGCTCAAGAATCTGGTCCGGACATACGAAAACGTCCATGCAGTGCAGGACGTGAGTCTGTCCATACCTTCGAACCGCATATTCGGGATAATCGGACTGTCAGGGGCCGGAAAGAGCACCCTGGTCAGACTGATCAGCCTGCTGGAGAAACCCGACAGCGGTGAGGTCTGGTACGACGACAAGCGGGTCGACGATCTTCCGGAAAAAGAGATCATCCTCAGAAGGCGTCACATCGGAATGATATTCCAGAACTTCAACCTCTTCTCCTCGCGCAATGCCGGCGAGAACATTGCATATCCTATGGAAATATGCCGATACCCCAAGGACAAGATCAGAAACCGCGTAGCCGAGCTTCTGGAGCTGGTAGGGCTTGCGGACAAGGCCAATGCCCCGATCTCCACCCTCTCCGGAGGACAGAAACAGCGAATCGCCATCGCCCGCGCCCTGGCATGCGAGCCGGAGGTCCTCTTCTGCGACGAAGCCACAAGCGCCCTGGATCCCAAGACCACGCAATCCATACTTGCCCTGATCAAGGACATCCAGAAAAAGATGAATCTGACGGTCGTCATGATTACCCACCAGATGGAAGTCGTGAGAGACTCCTGCGACTATGTAGCTGTACTTTCCGAAGGTTCTGTCGTGGAACAGGGCATTGTTAAGGATATTTTCGCCCAGCCAAAGACAAAGGTGACAAAGGAGTTCCTCTCCCATCTGACTACCAATGCACGCAACGTCCGAGAGGACGGAGTGGTCATCTGGTCAGACGTTCCCGCACGCTATACCCTGAGGTTCCTGAACGACAGGGTCGACACTCCGGTCATCTCCGATATCATCAGGGAGTTCGATGTGATCTTCAACATCAGCGGAGCAGGAATTCAGAAGGTCGGGGATACCAAGCTGGGTACCATGGTATGCGACATAACAGGTGAAAGCTCGGCAGTCGAAGCTGCCCTTAAGGCCATCCGCGAACGCGGCGTTACGGTAGAGGAGGTAAAGGCATGACAAGTGCAATCTACAGACTCATCTGGCAGAGCACCCTTCAGACTCTGACCATGGTCTTCTTCTCCACCCTTTTCTCGGTCATCCTCGGACTTCCGCTGGGAATACTTCTGAGCATCACGTCTCCGGAAAGCCAGGGCGGAATCAGACCCAAGCCGGTTCTGAACGTGATTCTGAGCAAGATAGTGAACGTCCTCAGGTCGTTCCCCTTCATCATATTGATAATAGTGCTTTTCCCGCTTTCCAGACTCATAATCGGAACGGCCATCGGAACCAGGGCCACTATAGTGCCGCTGTCGATTGCCGCCGCACCGTTCGTGGCAAGACTGGTGGAGACCTCGCTGAAGGAAGTGGACCCGGGCGTCGTCCAGGCTGCAAGGACCATGGGATCCACGAACAGCCAGATCGTATTCAAGGTCCTTCTTCCGGAAGCCCTCCCCTCGCTGATATCCGGACTTACGCTGACAATCATCAACCTCATCGGCTACAGCGCCATGGCGGGCGCAGTCGGAGGCGGCGGACTAGGAGACCTTGCAATCCGCTACGGCTATCAGAGATTCAGACCGGATGTCATGGCAATCGCAGTCATAGTGATCCTTCTTCTGGTCGAACTGATCCAGTTCATCGGCAACAAGATCAGCGCACACATGATGGCAAAGAGATGAATAAAGCGCTTTTTGCAACTTTTTGTTCCAAACCTGTTGCAAAAGGCGATGTTTCTATGTACAGTAAAGCATCTTCAGAAAGAGGAGGTTCATATGTATACAAGTTTCTGCGCAAGATCCATGATGATGACCTTCTCAATGTGCATGCCCTCGCGGGCATAAGTATTTATTTCCTTTTATATCCATTTATTATTGCATCCAAAGTCCTTCACGGGGACATCGTACGTATTTATTTTGAATTCATTTAAACAGGAGAAATATCATGAAGAAAGCAATCATTTTCGCACTGGTGCTCGTATCTGCATTCGCAGTATTCGCAAGCGCAGCCCCCGAAGCTGCCAAGACAAGCAACAAGATCACGGTCGGCGCAACACCCGAACCGCACGCAGAGATGCTGAATCTCGTCATCGAGGACCTCAAGGCCCAGGGCTATGAGCTGGTCGTCCAGGAATTTACCGACTATGTCACACCCAACGAAGCAGTAGAGAGCGGCGAGATCGACGCCAACTTCTTCCAGCATATCCCGTACCTCGAGTCATTCAACAAGGAGCGCGGTTTTCACCTCTTCAATGCAGGCGGAATCCATATCGAGCCTCTTGCACTCTACTCCAAGAAGTACAAGGCCCTTGCAGACCTCCCGCAGAATGCAAAGATCGCAATCCCCAACGACCCGACCAACGAAGGCAGAGCCCTTCTGCTTCTGGCAAGCGCAGGACTGATTGCGCTTGATGATCCGAGCAACCTCGAGGCTACACCGATCAACATCACCAAGAACGAGAAGAACATCTCCTTCGTCGAGGTCGAGGCAGCTTCCCTTCCCAGAGTCCTTGAGGATGTCGATGCAGCAGTCATCAACGGCAACTATGCGATTCCCGCAGGTCTTTCCGCAGCCAAGGACGGTCTTGTGGTCGAAGGTGCAGACAGCCCGTACGTTAACGTCATCGCAGTCAAGGCCGGCAACGAGTCCAATCCCGCAATCGTCGCACTCGTCAAGGCACTTCAGAGCGACAAGATCAAGAACTGGGTCGCAGACAAGTATAAGAACGGCGAAGTCGTGGTCGTATTCTGATCAGACTGAAAAAAGAAAAATCCCGAGCCTTATGGTTCGGGATTTCTTTTTGTCCGAATGATTTATCAGAAGAGGTGGATTCCTGCTTCCGCTGCCTTCTTCCTATCCTCGTCGGGCCAGACCGAAGCCTGGACTTCTCCGATGTGGGCCCTTCTGAGAAGGAACATGCAGAGTCTGCTCTGCCCTATTCCGCCTCCGATGGTCTGCGGGAACTCCCCGGCAAGAAGGCGCTTGTGCCAGTAAAGGTCCTTGCGCTCTTCGCATCCGCGGATCTTAAGCTGCTCAAGCAGGGACTCCTTGGAGACCCTTATTCCCATGCTCGAAAGCTCAAGCGAATCATCTCTGACGGAATCCCAGACGATGATATCGCCGTTGAGACCGTAGTAGCCGTCGCTGTTGACCGTCGACCAGTCATCGTAGTCGGGTGCTCTTCCGCCGTGCATAACCCCGTCTGAAAGGGGCATGCCTATGCCGATGATGAAGATTGCGCCGTACTTTCTGGCAAGCTCCTTCTCCCTTTCGGCCGGAGTCAGATCCGGATAGAGCTTCAGTGCTTCTTCGGAATGGATGAATGTGATTTTCTCGGGAAGCCCCTGGGCGCAGGAAGGATAGAACTCGGAGACCAGAAATGCAGTCCTCTTTATGGCCTCGTAGATTCTGGTGACGATCGACTTGAGGAAATCGAGGTTTCTCTCACCCTCGTCCATCACCCTCTCCCAGTCCCACTGGTCCACGTAGATGGAGTGGATGTTGTCGATGTCATCGTCCGGACGGATGGCATTCATGTCGGTGTATAGTCCGGTACCCGGTGTAAAGCCATGGTCTGCCAGTGCCATTCTCTTCCATTTTGCAAGGCTCTGGACGATCTCCATCTGGGTATCGTTCATATTGCCCACACAGAAGCGGACCGGCCTCTCCACGCCGTTGAGGTCATCATTGATACCGCTGTTTGCCCTCACGAAGAGAGTCGAGGTGACGCGTGAAAGCCTCAGCTCTCCCGAAAGCTCACGCTCGAATGTGTCCTTGACGAACTTGATTGCCCTCTCGGTCAGTTTCTGGTCAAGGAGCGGTTTGTAGCCTTTTGGAATTATAATGCTCATAGGCGACCTCCCTTTGGGACACTACTATAATCAAATCGCCTTTCTTGGAAAACAGAAATGCCCGATTTTCTTCAAAACCGGGCACTTTTTCTTATAAAACTAACGGATTTGCAACATTTTCAGGCGTTTTCGCCGGTAATTGAATCCTTTCTGTGGTCCTTCGGAGTATCGAATCTCTCGTGGGATTCCTTCTCCTGAGGCTTCTCCGCGATATCTCCGCTCTTTGTCAGGGCCCACTTGGTGATCAGCGGACCGAACATCTCGTAGACCAGAACTCCGAAGAGAACGATGTTGCGGATCAGGCGGCCCTCATATGTGCCCAGAACCTGAGCCTGGACCGACATGCCAAGGGCAACTCCGGCCTGAGGCAGAAGCGCAAAGCCCAGATACTTGGAAACCATCGGGTCGCAGTGCGTTGCACGGCAGCTCTCACGCGCTCCGAAGTACTTTCCGAACGAACGTGCGATTATATAGAGGAAACCGATGAGAATGACGATCGGCTTTGTGAAGACCGACAGATCCAGATCGGCGCCGCTTATGACGAAGAACAGGCAGAACAGAGGACCGGTCCACTTGTCCACCCTCTTCATGATATCTCCCGAACGCGGGCAGAGGTTGCAGAACACAGCACCCATCATCATGCACACCAGAAGCGACGAGAACGAAATCGTAACGGCTCCGACGCTGAACTTTATCTGGCTCAGCGCGATTGTCATGAACACGAAGGCAATGGACATGGCAAGTCTGTTGCTGTTGGAGAAGAACAGCTCCTCCAGCTTGGTCAGGATAAGTCCCATCAGGGCTCCCAGTCCCAACGAGAGCACAATCTCAAGCAGCGGGTCCACTATGATGGCCACCAAGTTTACTGTACTTGAAAGCAGCGCCTCTGCAATTCCGAACGATACCGCGAATGCCACAAGGCCTACCGCATCATCGAGAGCAACTACGGGAAGCAGGATGTCGGTCACCTTTCCGTGTGCCTTGTACTGCTTTACAACCATCAAAGTAGCTGCCGGTGCAGTAGCCGTAGCAATGGCTCCCAAAGTCAGAGCTCCGGACAGATTGAAGGTCTCGTGATCGGTAAACAGTGAAACAATCACAAGTATTATGTCGACACAGACCATCGCAGTGACTGCCTGCATAACTCCTACGACAGCAGCCTGACGGCCTGTTCCCCTCAGCTGGGAGAGCTTGAATTCGTTTCCGATTGAGAATGCGATGAAGCCCAGCGCAACGGTCGAGACCATCTCGACTGCCTGCACATCCTCGAAGGTGTTGAAACCCAGTCCCGGAACTCCTATGGCGCCGAGGCAATAGGGACCGACCAGAAGACCGGCTATCAGAAAAGCGGTGACATCAGGGAAATTCAGGTGAAGCACCTTGAACAGACGCGTCATCATAAGTCCCGCGGCCATGGCGATGGCGATAGAGAGCAATTCACTTGACATTGTGTTACTTCCTGGTCCAAGGAGACAAGAAGCGCAACCCCTTTGTTCGATTATCGCGTTTTACTGGCACTTCTATGGACCGTGGCAAATATACTCCTAATTACTTTTCGTGTCCAGTATTTATAAATACTTGTAATCTTTTTACGTTTCAGGTGTTTCTTATGTGAAGGGAGGCATATGAACGTACTGATTTTCGGGTACGGGACTCATGACGACGGCTTTGACAGCGCCATGTATTTCCTGTCCCGTGGTGACAACGTGAGAATCACGGACATAAGAAGCAGGGACTCTTTGGGTGAAAGTCTGGACTATCTCGAGAAGCAGGGTGCGGTCATCCACTGCTCGGGGCATCAGACAGAGGACTTCACATGGGCTGACCTTGTAATCAAGAACCCTTCGATCAGACTTGACAACGAGTTCCTCAGCTATGCAAAGAGAACCGAAAACGACATTACGTTCGCCTACTCCCGCAGGGAAGCCCAGAAGCTTCGGATCATCTGCGTAACCGGAGCCAGATTCAAGACCACCACCGCAAGCGCGCTTTGCCATGCTCTCAATGAGATGGGCTACAACGCCCACATGTGCGGCAACATGGGAATATCCGCCTTCTCCGAGATCCAGAAATGGGACGACGGCGATGTGCCTGAGTTCCTGATTATCGAGATGTCCACCTGGATTGCCCGGGATATCTACCACTTTCTGAAGAACAAGGTCCCTCATGTAGAGGTTTCGGTAGTGACATCGGTATTCGAGAGCCAGGACCACAGCGAAGACGCCCTTATCAGGATCGGGGAATTCAACCTGCATGCCAATTACATAGTCTGCCCCGAAGAGGTCAAGGATGCAGTCGAGAAGATCGCCGCAAAAAAGGCGAAGAACATCGTAAGCATTGAAAGCGCCTCAAAGGGAATGACAAGGGCGCTGCCTTCGAAGATGAGAATCCCCTACGCCGTTCTGAGAAAGCTCGGATTCAACGCATCACAGATAACCGCTGCGCTCAAGAGCTTCAAGGGAAACCCCAACCGCAGCGAACTGGTGCACAGGACCGACAGCGCCATCTACATCAACGACAGCAGCACCATAATCCCGGCTGCAGTCAACTTCACCGCCGAAAACTACGAGAGCCTTCCGCTTCATCTGATCTGCGGAGGTTCGGATTCGAGCCTCGATCCGCAGGCCATGCTTCCGTCTCTCAAGGCTGCTGCAAGCCTGACTCTGCTTGACGGTACATTCACGAGAAGAAAGCTCATTCCCCTTCTGAAGGAAAACAGGCTCAAGTACTCCGGCCCGTATGAAAAAATGGAGGAAGCGGTAGAAAACGCTTCCTCCAGACTTGCATCCAAATCAAATGCCCTTCAGGTTGTGTTGCTCTCTCCCGGAGCCTCAGCTTATGAGTACTTCGGAAACGAGTTTGCACGCGGCGATGCCTTCAAGAAGGCTATCAGCCTACTGGACCGTTAAGATATTTCTTTGCGCTGACGGTCTTTCCGTCGGCAGCAACAAGCTTCTTGCCATCGACTTTAAGAATACCGTTCTCGGTGTAGAGCGGCAGTGCGAAGAAGTGCTCGCCCTTGACGTAGTTCATCTGCTCCGGATTGGAGAGTCCCTCGGGAACAAGGTGTGTTCCTGCAGGAATATCATCCGCAAAAAGAACCTCGCATGTCGTGTGCTCTTCAGCATCCGGATCCTGGACTGCAAGGAGCATTCCGTTGCTCTTGACACCTCGGAAATTGGCCGGCTTGAGATTGTCGACAAGCACGATGTTGTGACCCAGAAGTTCCTCTTCCTTGTAGTAGGGAACGATTGAGGAAACGATGGTCCTCGGCTCGACCTCTCCGGTATTCAGGTTAAGGATGTAGAGGATATCCCCGTTGGGATGATGCTCCACCTTCTCTATCTTGCTGACGGTAAGCTTGACCTTGTCGGCAAACTTCTCGGCAATGCTCTTGTTGGCTTCTGCTTCCTGTGCGGCCAGAAGTGCAGCCCTTGCGGCTTCTTTCTTCGCGGCCTTCTCTGCGGCCTTGTCCATCTCGTTCTTGTTCTCTTCCATCTTTCTCTCCTCGCGCTCAGCCTGAGATCCGCTGTAACGGACTCTGAGCTCATCGATCTGTGCATCCTCGAGCTTGGTGAACAGAAGCTTCACCTCGCCTACCTTCATGGCCTTGGAATAATCTCCCAGGTCAGCCCAGCTCGGGCTTTCCTGTCCGAGGAAGTCCAGGATGCTCTGTGAAGTTTCCGGCATGTAGGGCTGTATCATGATTCCCAGGTCCCTGATCAGTCCGACAAGGGTCCTGAGGATTGTCTTTGCCTTCTCAGGCTCCGAGTTCCTGAGCTTCCAGGGCTCCGAATTCTGGAAGGCCCTGTTGCCGATATTGGACAGTTCAAAGATTGTCCTGAGGGCGTCTCTCTCGTCCGCTCTCTCGAGCATAGCTGTAATTTCTTCCTCTTTCTCCTTGATCTGGGCCATTATTGTCTCATCAAGAGCACCCTGACCGAGATCACCGTCATAGAACCTCTTGACGAATGTAAGGGTCCTGTTTACCAGGTTGGACAGGTTGCCGATCAGCTCGCCGTTGACCTTCTCCTGCATGTCCTTCCATGTGAATGTGAAGTCTGCGTTCTCGGGTCTGTTGTAGTACATGTAGAAGCGCCAGACATCAGCAGGGATTCCGGTCTCCTGGACATCGTTTCCGAATACTCCGATTCCCCTGCTCTTGGAGAACTTTCCGCCCTCGTAGTTCAGGTACTCGGTCGAGCTCATGTGATGCAGCATGGTCCACTTCTGGCCGGTTGCAAGCTGGGTTGCCGGGAACACGACGGTATGGAACGGGATGTTGTCCTTCCCTATGAACTGGAAAAGATCGGTGGTCTCGGGCTCGAGCCACCAGCGCTTCCAGTCGTCGGTGTGGTTTGCGGTAATCGAGACATAGCCTATCGGGGCATCGAACCAGACGTAGAAGACCTTGTTCTCATAGCCCGGTTTAGGTACCGGGATTCCCCACTTGAGGTCACGTGTGATGCATCTCTCCCTAAGACCGTCGCGAAGCCAGCTCTTGGTGACCTGAACGGCATTCTTTGCCCAGAAGCCCTTCTCGGAGGTATCGTCGATCCACGATTCCAGAAGCGGCAGGATCTTGGGCAGGTCCAGATAGAGGTGCTTGGTCTTCCTGATGACGGGAGTTGTTCCGCAGACCATGCAGCGCGGATTGATCAGCTCTGTGGGATCGAGGAGCGTCTGACAGCTGTCACACTGGTCTCCGCGGGCATCAGGTGAACCGCAGTGCGGGCAGGTGCCCTCGACGAAGCGATCTGCCAGAAAGCGGTCGCACTTGGGGCAGTAGAGCTGCTCGGTCTCCTTCTCAGTGATGTATCCGTTCTCGTCGCAGCGTCTGAAGATGTCCTGGACTATCTCAGTCTGCTTGGGCGTGGATGTGCGTCCGAAGTAATCGAAGCGGATGTTGAACCACTTGTAGATGTCCCTGTGGATGGCATGGTAGTGGTCGCAGAGCTCGCGGGGGCTCACGCATTCCTTGGCGGCCCTTGTCTCGGTTGCGGTTCCGTACTCGTCGGTGCCGCAGATATAGAGGGTTTCATAGCCCCTGAGGCGGCAGAAGCGTGCGAAGACATCGGCAGAGAGAACCTGTGTCAGGT
>JAFUXI010000003.1 GCA_017470995.1 Spirochaetales bacterium | reverse complement strand
GGTGCTCAGAAGAGGTCTGTACTTCTCGATCAGCTCTTCTTTTCCGCCGGCCATGACGGACAGTGTTCCGTCGATTGCCTTGGGCTCACCGCCTGAAACCGGAGCATCAATCATCTCGATGCCGTGCTTTGCAAGCTCTGCGCCGATGCTTCTGGTCTCGACCGGGTCGATGGAACTCATGTCGATGACTACAAGACCCTTCTTTCCGCCTGAAACGATTCCGTTCTCTCCGAGGGCGACTTCCCTTACCTGCGGGCTGTTGGGGACCATGGTGATGACGACTTCGCTTTCGGAAGCAACCTCTGCGGCATTGGCTTTTCCCTTTGCTCCCAGAGCCTCGAGCTCTGCAACCACATCAGCGTGGCGGCTGTAGAAACAGACATCATGTCCGGCCTTGACGATATTCTTGCACATGGGCTTTCCCATGATACCCAGTCCAATGAATCCTACCTTCATATTCATACCTCTCAAAATGTTTTTTACGATTCGGGTTCAAGTCCCAGGAGTAAGCGCGGGACAGTGCTAGATGCACGGCCCAAGCGAAACGACACAGGAATTGATCCGAAGCACCTTCCATATTATAGCAGACCGGCTTTAACAAGCTGGTCTTTCAAACCTTCAAGCTGAGCTGGAGTGGAGTTCTTTGTCGGCAGATAAGGAGCTCCGAGTTCCAGGCCCAGGAGATTGGCATAATCCTTCGTTGCCACGGGGAAGCTCGACTTGTCCATCTGAAGCCTGATCGGGTTCAGGTCATACTGGGCTTCCAGGGCTCCCTTGATATCGCCCGCCATGTATTTGTCATAGATGGAACAGACCATCTTCGGGACGAAGTTGGCCATGCAGCATACTGCACCGACTGCACCCACGCAAAGACCTGCATAGATCAGAGTGTCCTTGCCGCACATGACCTTGAAGTCCACATCGCGGTTGCGTCTGATGTACTCCTCTGTCTGGGTGATGTCTCCGCTGGAATCCTTCATTCCGACGATGTTGGGAACCTCATGCGCAAGACGCTCCACAACCGTCTGGGGAATTCCGTATCCCGTACGGCCGGGATTGTTGTACATCAGAACCGGAACCGACGGAACGCTTTCGGCGATGGTTCTGAAATGCGTGTAGAGCTCATCCTCGCTGGGCTTGAGGAACATGGGCTGCAGAATGGATACCGCCTTGGCTCCGTGCTCTACTCCCATCTTTGCCAAACGTACGCATTTGGAGGTACGGATTGCTCCGATGCCCATAAAAACGGGAACTCTTCCGGCACACTGGTCTATCATTACATCAAGGATGTCTTTCATTTCATCCTCTTCCTGCATGTAGAACTCGCCGTTGGATCCGAAGGCCAGGATGGCGCTGCAGCCACCGTCGATCACGAAATCAACATGGCGGCGGAGCTTCTGCTCGTCGAAGCTTTCATCCTCCTTCAGGGGAATAGCGATGGGCGGGATAATGCCCTTGATGAAAGAAGTGTCCATATCAGAAATCCTCCACAAGCACCTGCGGCTCGACATTGACTTTCACATTTTCAAATACTGCTTCGGAGTTGATGACGCGGATGCCTCTGTAATCCGTCTCGGGAATACCGCTGCACATCTCTGCCTCCAGGCCCTTCTCAACCTTTTCAGAAACCTTGAAGACGCTGTCTCTGACAACAACGTTCTTCAGCGGGGCCTCCGGAAGACCGGCAAGGAAAGCAGCCATTGCCCTGCAGCCTACTGCCTCGATTCTTTCGATCTTGACATTTGCAATTCTCGGAGTGTCCTCGCGCAGCGGCTGCTTCTCAAGCGAATAAAGGTTGGCCTCATCGCTTCCGCAGTGATAGAACATGTTGATTGAAATCGGACAGATGACATTCTCCATGTAGATATCGGATGCCTCTATGTTGCACATGACTCCGCCGCGTCTGCGTCTGGTCTTGATTCTGATTCCGCGGTCGGTTCCGAGGAACCTGCAGTTATGGACCCTGGCCCATCTGACTCCGCTGGCGGTCTCGCTTCCGATTACGAATCCGCCATGGGCGCCACGGACGGTGCAATCCTCAACAACGATGTTCTCTGAGCGTTGGAAACTCATCATTTCCTTTCCGCTTCCGCACTTTACGGCTATTCCATCGTCTCCGACATTGACATCACAGCCGCGGACATCAACGTTCACGCAGGACTCGATATCAATTCCGTCGGTGTTCGGTGAATCGTACGGATTGTCGATCACGATATTCCTCAGATCAAGGTTGGTCACACAGATGGGATGCAGTGTCCAGAACGGGCTTCTGGTGAGCTTGATGCCCTTGAGACGAACGTTGTTGGAATCCAGGATCTGAAGCAGTGCAGGTCTGAGGAACTGACAGGGCCTTCCGCCACCGCCTTCCGGCTCGGACTTGTAATCCTTGTTCAGGGCAGCGAACTTCTTCTCGCAGTCAAGAGATGGATTTGCAGGTCTTCCGCCTGTCTTCCACTTCATGATGTGCTTCCACCACTTCTCTCCATGGCCGTCGAGCACGCCTTTTCCTTCAATGACTACATCCTCTGCTTCTTTGATGAAGAAGCACGGATGCATCGCCCAGCAGTACACGCCTTCCCAGCGTGTCCAGACCGGCGGATAGGCATCGAAATCATCGGTGAAATCCAGAACCGCACCCTCTTCGAAGATAAGGTGGGTATGGGACGGGATGGCGATCGGTCCGCAGCTGTAGTTTCCTTTGGGAATCACAACGGCAGCCTTTCCCGCATTCTCGGCAAGAACGGTATTCAAATCTTCACCTGCAGCGAGGACATGCCTGGCCTTATTCATCTGAGCCGGGAACTCGAGCTCGATGGCTGCATGGATGAACGGGGCAACTCCGTGAAGGTTGTCGGTAAGCTTGGGCTCGCCCGTGCAGTAGTACTCGAAATCGCCGGGCCTGTAGGGATTGGCATCCTCAGCACGGCCGAGTCCTGCGCTCTTGCAGACATTGTGCAGGTAGACCTGTCCGTTGTCATCCATTGTCACGAAGCGCTCGCACATACCGCTGAAGGCGCGCTTTGCTGCAGCAAGATAGGAATCGTCCAGGAATCCCAGGCGGTGCATCTTGGCGAAGAAGTAGATGAACATGGATGTGGATGAGGTCTCCAGGTAGTTCTTGCCCTGACCGCCCTTGTCCATGACCTGATACCATACTCCGCTTTCCTTGTCCTGATACCTGACCAGAACCGGTGCGATCTTCAGACCAAGTGCAAGAAGACGGTTTCTGTATCCTTCGTACTCGGCTGTGGCGGGAATATCATCAAGAAGGTCCGCAATCGCCCAGACGTACCAGCCCATTGCCCTGGACCAGACTTCCTGGCTCTGCCCTGTAACGGGATCAGACCACGGCATCTTGCAGGACTCGTCCCAGGCATGGCGGAGCAGTCCCGTCTTGGGGTCGTAGGTTTTCTCGTAGACAAGCTCGAACTGAGCTACGATATCCTCCAGGCATTTCCCGAGATTGCCGAAGGCCTTGCTGTATGATGCGTAGAACGGTCCCTGCATGAACAGTCCGTCCAGCCACATCTGGTTCTCATAGCGCTTCTTATGCCAGAAACCGCCGGACGGGGTCCTGGGCTGGCCATGAAGCTGGCGGTAGAACATGTCCACTGCCTTTCTATATTTATTCTGACCTGTGATGGCGAGGTATGTGAGCATGATATTGCCCATCCTCACCTGGTCCATGCTGTATTCTTCCAGTTTATAGGTTCTGACAGAGCCGTCTTCCTGAACGAAATAATCCAGGAATTCCCTGACATAATTGAACATCTCAGGCTCGTCGAGAACGCATGAGGCCTTGTAGAGTGCCTCGAGCATGATGGCCGACTTGTAGCTGTATTTCGTATTGGCCGTGTTGTATTTGAGCATGGCCGATCGAGCCATACGCTCGGTCATTGTCTTTCTTTCGTCTATCATAAGGGTTTTCAAAAAAAGGGGCTGCAGCCGTGCAACCGCAGCCCCATTGTGTCAGATGCGACTTCAGTCTGAATTACTGAAGGAAGTTGCCGTTCTTGGCATACTCGTAGGCATCCTTCTCCCACTTGTCTGCACCAAGGGCATAGAGCTGATCAACCCAAGCCTTCCAGTTGGCTTCGGTCAGTTCCTTTGTTCCGTTCAGGAACTCTGCGATTCCCTGTCTGTAGAAGGTCTCGACATCGGTTGACGGAGACGGCAGGAAGTTCATGCCGGCTGCCGGTGTCCATGTCTTGCTCTGCATCTCGATGAGAACCTCACCGGCGCTCATGTACTTCTGAGAAGTAGCTGTGATGTATCCGGGATAGCGGAGGTTTGTCTCAACAGGATCGACATAGTTGAAGGAGCTGTTTCTGAGCTGGACATATGTCTGTCCGATTGACTTGTCATAGGAGTAGTCGCCAAGTTCTGCTGAAGGTACGGGCCAGCCCTTCTCGTTGAGGACGTAGGTCTTGCCTTCGATACCGTAACCGCAGAGCATGTAGCCTTCGCCGTAGCTCATCCACTCGAACATCTCGACGATCTTGGCGTGCTTCTCAGGTGAGCAGTCTGCATTGATTGCGAAGATTCTGAATCCTTCGACTGCAGGTCCGACGGACTGCTTGCCGTTGGGTCCGATAGGAGCATCGACAACGATGAATCCGCCCTCTGGGAAGTTGTCATCGAACGGCTTGTAGTTGTTTGTGTTTGCATAAGCGGAGTTCTGCTCTCTGAAGATACCGAACTTACCCTGCTTCCAAGCAGCTCTGAAGTCATCCTTCTTGTAAGCCTGCCAGTTGGGATCAATAACGCCGGCATCGAGACACTTCTTCATGAAGACCATGAAGTCGTAGTATGCAGGATCCTTGACCTTGAGGCCGAAGTTGTCAGCGCTCATGTTGAAGGTTCCCTCGACTCCGAAAGCACCCATCAGAGGCTCGAATCTGCGGCCGGGATATGCTTCGTAGTTCATGTAGGACTCTACGAATGCACCGTAACCATAAGTGTCATCCTTGCCGTTTCCGTCGGGATCGTTGTATGTGAATGCATACATGACGTCATAGAGCTCATCAAGAGTTGTAGGAACTGCAAGTCCGAGCTTGTCGAGCCAGTCCTTTCTGATCAGGAGACCTTCGTTTCCGACATAAGAGGAAGGAGTTGCGAAACCGTACTGTCTTCCGTTGTATGTTGTGTAGGCCTTTGAACCTGCGCCGAACATGACCTTGCTTCTCTCGGGCATCTTTGCGAAGTCGTCAGTGACATCAGCGAAGAATCCCTTTGCTACCAGGTCATCATAAACCTTCTTTGAGGGGACTGTGATGAAATCGGGGAGCTCGTCTGCGGCTGCCATTGTCTGAACAACGAGATCCTGGTCAGCGGATGCTGAGGGGAGCTGCTGGAGAACAAGGTTGATGCCGAGCTTCTCTCTGATGATTGCATAGCCTTCCCAATCTGCGGGGATGGGGCCGACTTCTGTTGCTGTTGCAGCATAGAGCATTGTGATTGTCATCGGCTCATTGCTTGCTGCTGCCGGGGCCTCTGTTGCGCCCTGTGCGAAAGCAAATGTGCATGCAATAAGGGCAACCAGAAGAACGATAATGGTTTTCTTCATTTTAATTCCTCCATTAAATGATTTACCAAATATAACTCACGACATGGCTTTCCACGCCGCAATATCCTTAACCTTTGACCGAACCTGCCAGAGTACCCTTTGTGAAGTACTTCTGGATGAACGGATAAGCGATGATCATCGGGATTGCGCTGATGAATACCGATGCAGCCTTGATTGCTTCTACCGGAGCTGTTCCGAAGGCATTTCCTTCAAGGTTCTCGTTCATGTTGGAACCGATCAGGATGTCTCTGAGCAGGAGCGGAAGCGGCTTGAGAGAAGCCTTGGAGAGATACAGCAAGGATCTCATGTAGTCGTTCCAGAATGCAACCGCATAGTACAGGCCGATGGTCATTATGATGGCCTTCGAAAGCGGAAGGATGATCTTGAACATGATCTGGATATCGTTGCATCCGTCGATGAAGGCACTTTCACGCAGATCGTTCGGAATTCCCTCGAAGAACTGACGCATGATAATCATGTTGTATGTGCTCAGGGCAACCGGCATGAATACCGACGGCAGATGGTTCGTAAGCCCCATCCTTGAAATAAGAAGATATGTGGGAACGACACCGACATTGAACACGTACGGAATCATGATGAAGATCGTGATCCACTTCTTTCCGGGAACACCCTTGACCGACAGTCCGTAGGCCATGGGGATTGTAAGGAACAATGCAGTCACGACGCCCAGGGTCATGATTTTGATACTGTTCCAGAAGGCATTCAGGAAGCCTTTGTTTCCCAGAAGTGTCTTGTATGCGGCACCCGACCATTTCCACGGAGCAAGGAGCATGCCCTCAAGATATGATCCGATGTATGAACTGGGTCTGAAGGACAGTGCGATGGTGCTCCAGATCGGGACGATAAGGACTATCAGAAGCAGAACCATGAAGATGGTAACACAGACATTGAATACTTTGTCTGCCGCTGTGGCTCTGACTGCAACGCTGTTGTAGGTATTTTTCTTAGCCATGACGCGCCTCCTCAGAACAGTGAGCTTTCAGTGAACTTCCTGGAAGCCCAGTTCGAGATATACAGGAGCGTCATTCCGATGATGCCCTTGAAAATACCGGCAGCGGTTGCCAGGCTGAATTTTCCCTGGATTGTTCCTCTGTAGACCCATGTGTCGATGATGTCTCCGATTCCCAGGACCGCATCGTTCTGAAGCATGTACAGCTGGTTGAAACCTGCATCCAGGATTGTACCGATCTTCATCAGGAGAACGATGACGATGACCGACTTGATTGAAGGCAGGGTTATGTAGCGGACTCTCTGCCAGCTGTTTGCACCTTCGACGATTGCAGCCTCGAACAGCGATCCGTCGATTCCCATGAGGGCTGCGATGAAGATGATTGCACTCCAACCGATTTCCTTCCATGCATCGGAAAGGATGACGATGAACGGGAATGCGGTCGAATTGGTGAGGAATCCCTTGGGAGTTCCTCCGAACAGCTTGATTATGTCGTTCAGGATACCTTCGCTCGGCGAGAGGAGAGCCAGCAGAACTCCGTACATGATGACCCATGACAGGAAGTGCGGCAGATACGAAAGGGTCTGAACCACCTTTCTGAGAGCCTTGTGCGTGCACTCATAAATTGCAATGGCCAGCAGGATGGAGAGCGGGAGGCTCACCAAAAGCTTGCCGAAGCTATACATCAGGGTGTTGCGGATCAGGGGCCAGAAATAATAAGACTGAACGAATTCCTTAAAATTCGCCAAGCCGATCCATTGTCCGCCCGTAATGCCGGTTCTCTTGAGGGAAACGAAGTTTCTGAATGCAATCTGAGCGTTCCAAAGCGGAATGTACTTGAAAATGAAGTAATACACCACCGGGATGAAGAGCAGCAGATAAATGTACTTGTGACGGTTGATCTCAGCCCACAGATAACGGTTCTCAGCCTTCCTCAGTTCGGCCTTCTTGGCCTTCAGCTGTTTCGATACAGCCTCTTTCTCTTCCGGGGAGCTTTCCTTAAGGCGCTTCTTGAGGTTGTCGACCTCAGCGCTTAGCTGATAGTTCTTTCCTGTTCTCATTCGAAACACGCCCACCCTGACACTGAATCTGCAAGGGCAGACTTTCTCCTTTTTTGTGTGCTTTCAGTCTAAGGCATGCTTCTTTAGATATATACTACGGATTTTTGGACAATTCAGACTTTTTTCGAATTCTTGGGTCGGATGCTCCTGACCCTGCTGGGGCTGAATCCGCGGATTTTCTTGAACACCCTGCAGAAGTAGGCCTGATCCTGGAAACCGGTGGCCTCTGCAACGTCATTGACGGACATTCCGGTGTTGCGCAGCAGGGTTCCGGCCATCCAGATCCTGTAGCGGTTGAGGTAATCCCACGGCGATAGCCCGAGCTCCTTCTTGAATATCCTTGTCAGATAGTCTTCCGACACATGTACCTCATCGGCGATCTGCCAGCGGCTGACGGGGAGTGTCGCATGCTTGCAGATGTAGATCTGGGCTCTCTTCACTATCGCACCGGTATTGGTTGCAAGCAGTTCCGAACCTCCGAGGATGGCACGGAGCCTCATTGCGAACTCCTCGCTCTCGAGCATGCAGGTATTGACCACTATCACGTTCGGTATTCCCATCACCGCGTTGACCAATGATTCATCCAGGTAGTCGGAACAGATTACAGTCGGAGTCTGGGAAATACCCTTCATTCCCCTGAGCGTGGAAATCAGAGAAAGTATGGCAGGAGTAACACCTTCCATGTCCTCCAAAGCAATCACGACAAGTGCAGGCTCATGCCTGCGGGCCATGGATACGGCATTGCCGAGATCGCAGTTCACCACATCCGGATCCTGTATCCATCTGAAAATCTCATCCGAGGAATGCCCGACCTGAAGCACCACCCTTCCCCTGGCCTCGACCGCAGCCCTTACGGCCTCTTCCATCGTTCTGGCCTTCGGGCAGGATGTACACAGGAAAGGCATGTCACGG
>JAFUXI010000002.1 GCA_017470995.1 Spirochaetales bacterium | reverse complement strand
AGGAAATCCCGCGCTGGCTCAAGGAAGATGATCTTGAGAAGTACTTCGGAGCAGTTCTGCTTTCCTGCGTCGAGGGAATCAGGAAACCCGATCCAAGAATCAGTGACAAGGCCTGCAGAATCCTGGGTGTTACCCCCGAACGCTGTGTCTATATCGGAGATAACCTCGACAGGGATGTCGAAGGCACACGTCTTGCAGGCTACGGAATGTTCATCCTCTACACTACTCCGGAGAAGCTCGCCAAGGAGAAGATAACCGATGCAAACAGACCTGATGCGGTTATCTTCGATTTCAATGAACTGAAGGACATATTCCCCAAGGCTCCTTACGTGGCATGGGACAAAATCAGGAGGGTATGATGAAAGAAAACATCAAAGCCTTATTTCTGGATCTCGGCGGTACATTCCGCGAAGTCTACGAGAACAAGCCTTTCTCAGATGATGCAAGAAGAAGAATAGCCGAAATCTGCAGGACGGATATGGATCCGGATGCGTATTATGACTTTCTGAACAAGAGATACGACGTTTACCGCGAATGGGTGCTGCATTTCATGTGCGAACCGCCCGAGCAGTTTCTGTGGTCCCGCTGGCTCTGTCCCGAGCTTGATACCGACTACATCGAGTCGCATGCGCAGGAACTGACATACTACTTCCGCAGAGCCAAAGGCGAGCGCCTGATCGTTCCGGGAGGTCTTGAATCAGTCAAGGAACTTCGCAGACGCGGATATCTGGTGGGAATCATAAGCGACCTTGTAGGAACAAGGGAAATCGATGAATGGCTGGACAACGATGGAATCAGAGATCTTTTCTGCACGGTTCAGCAGTCATCGATCACTATGCTCCGAAAGCCCCATCCCGCTATCTACTATCTTGCCCTCAAGGAAGCCAAAGTCAGGCCTGAAGAGAGTGTTTTCGTTGGAGACAACCTTATCCGTGACATCATCGGTGCAAAGGCCACCGGTTTTGCAGGAACAATCGCAGTCGAATACAATCCTGACAAACCCCTCAAGCTTACAGAGGAGAACCGGCCGGACTGCATCATACACAGCTTCCCCGAGATCCTGAACGTTCTTCCCGGAAATGCAAGATTCTGTCCTGAAAACGCAGAAAGGAGAAAAGTATGACAGATTATAGACTCAAAGGAGCCGAGGCCCTTGCCAAGGCAGTCGAGAATGAATATACGAAAGGTCTTCAGGACTATCACCTCAAGCCTCTGAACCTTCTGGACAAGGACGGCAAACCCGTCGGAACAGTCAAAGCCGATGACGGAGTAATCTTCTGTTGCCGTCGAGGAGAGCGTGAGGTAGAGCTGACTGATGCCTTCACTGATCCCGATTTCAAGGGCTTTGACAGAAAGAAGCTCTCCCCTCTGGACTTCGTTATCCTTACGATGTACAACGAAAAGTACACCTATCTTCCCATTGCATTTGCACCTGACAAGGTACAGAAGACATTGGCACAGGTCCTTTCGGAGAACGGAAAGACCCAGTTCCACCTTGCGGAAAGCGAGAAATATGCCCATGTCACGTTCTTCTTCAACGGAGGCAACCAGAAGCCGTTTGCAGGAGAAGAAGACTGCCGCATCCCATCTCCCAAGGGAATTCCGTTCGATCAGGTTCCTGAGCTCAGCCTTCCGAAGGTTGCGGAGCGTCTCTGCCAGGCAATCGATACGGGCTATGACTTCATTGTCACCAACTATGCCAACGGCGATGTCATAGGACATACATCAAATGATGATGCAAAGAGAAAGGCAACGCCTGCTGTGGACAAATATGTCAAGCAAGCCATTGAACATGCCACTAAGGCCGGCTACAGGGTTCTTCTTACTGCCGACCACGGCAACATCGAAATCCTTCGTAAGAGCGACGGAAGCCCTCACGTTGCCCATACAAGCAACCTGGTTGCATGTATCGGTGTCGGAGAAGGCATGAAACTGACCAGAAAGGACGGTAAGCTCTGCGATGTCTCCCCCACTATCCTAAAGGCCATGGGAATACGGCAGCCTGAAGAAATGACGGGAACCAGTTTCTTTGACTTCAACGGAACATCAAAGGTTCTTCTTTTGATTCTTGACGGCTGGGGACTCGGAGAACACAACGGAAACAATCCGATCTACAGTGAGGAAACCCCTTACTGGGATTCCCTGCTTGCTACAAAACCCTACGCACAGCTTGAGGCTTCAGGTCCTGCAGTCGGTCTTGAGGAAGGAAAGCCCGGTAACTCCGAGGCCGGTCACATCAACCTGGGATCCGGGCGCATTGTCCTGCAGGATGATGTCAGACTCGACAAGGCCATGAAGGACGGCTCATTTGCAGAGAACAAGGTATTTATCGATACTATTGATAATTGCAAGGCAAAAGGCACTGCACTGCATCTGTTCTCGCTACTGACAAAGAAATCCTCCCATGGTTCGATCGACTACCCTCTTGCCATCTTGGATATTGCAAAGAAGAGAGGCCTGAAGGACGTGTATATCCACATCATCTTCGACGGCCGCTCCACTGATCCGGGTTCAGCTCCTGGACTGCTCAGAGAACTGGGTCAGACTCTTGAAGCTAAGGGAATAGGAATGATCGTCTCCGGTGTAGGACGCGGAGTTGCGCTGGACAGAGACCTCAACTGGGCAAAAGTCCAGAGTGCATACGACTCGCTCGTAAGCGGAACCGGTATTCCTTATCATGAGTAATAAATTATTGATTTAAAAGAAATTAGCCATCGGTTTTCCGATGGCTTTTCTTATATCACCAAATATTTAAGGTATCGGTCTTACTCACCTCTTGCCTCATGGAGGATTGCACGTACCTCGGGGTCTGAGAACTGCTCGTCGATCTCGTTTCCGGTCAGTCCTACGAACTCATGGCAGAGATAGTGGATCCAGTTCTCGTCTGCGGGACTGTTGAGGATGTGCTTGCGGCACCAGTAGTCAGGCTGGATCGGAAGCGGAGCGGTTTCCTTGTAGAGTGGAACCTTGTAGTCGTATACGGCAATCTTGAGGTCCTCACGGGGAATTCCCTTGTCCATGATGACGGATGCCAATGCATTGACTGTATTGCCGGTATCGAAGATATCATCTACCAGAAGGACCTTGTCGCCTGAGCGAAGGTATTTCGGGGAATAGGTCCATCCGTCGACCTGAACGCGAGTCTGATCGCGCAGGACGTTGTATGAGCGGGCAACGACTGCTGCATAGAGAACAGGTCTTCTGTGCTCCTTCATGCAGATCATCTTGTAGTACTCGGAGAAGACGTTGGCCATGTAGACACCGCCTCTGAGCGAAACGTAGATCACATCGGGGATGAAATGATCCTCCTTATACATCTTGTGTGCAAGCTTCAGTGCGCTGTCCCTGATTACATCGTGCGGAATGAATTCCTTCATGTCATCTCCTCCTCAGTGTTTCTATAATACCTTATAAAAGCAGAGATTCCGACTCAAAGTTGAGTCAGAATCTCAGGTCCGTTGCTTGTTATTGCCACGGTATGCTCCCAGTGGGCCGCAGGCTTTCCGTCGGCTGTGACTACTGTCCATCCGTCCGGCATGTCGATTATTCCGTCGCCTCCGAGGTTTATCATGGGCTCTATGGCTATGACCATACCCTCGCGAATTCTCGGATTTGCGGAGAATCGGCTTACATAGTTGGGTATCTCGGGTTCCTCATGGACCTTCAGCCCTACTCCGTGGCCGCAGTACTCACGCACTACGCCCAGACCGTTTCTCTTGGCATGCTCGTAGACTGCAGCTCCGATGTCCTGAATCCTGCTCTTGGGTTTGTCCAGTGCGGAGATTCCCTTGTAAAGACACTCGCGCGTGACTTCGACGAGCTTCTTCACCTCAGGAGCGACGTTGCCGATCATATATGTGCGTGCGCTGTCGGAGAAATAGCCTCCGAGGTTGATTCCGAGGTCAACTGAGACCTCATCACCCTCATGCAGGATCCTCTTTCGCTTGGGGATGCCGTGTATGACCTCCTCGTTTACGCTTACGCATGCACTTGCCGGAAATCCTTCATAATGAAGGAATGCCGGTTTTCCACCGTGTTTGATGATGAAGTCATGGCATATCTGATCGATATCCCATGTGGACATGCCTGCTACTATCTTTCCTTCCAACGAATCGAACAGCTGGGCAAGAAGATGGCAGGACTTGCGTATCCCGTTGATTTGCTCCTCAGTTTTCAGAAGAATCATGCAAAAACCTCACTGCTGTGTCCAAAAGGCCGTCGATGAAGCGGTAGTTGACTTCCGTACTTTATTCCTGGGAGAGCTTGACTGCCTCGTCGATGACGATATTGGGATGTATGTCCTTGCAATAAAGCAAGGTATAGATGCTTAGCCTGAGAATGTTGCGGTCTACGAGATTGATGTTCTCGATGCTTCTCTTTGATGAGAAGCGACTGATCATCTCATCGACCTCGTTCAGATGCTCAAGGACGCCGTTGATAAGGAATGTAGCATATAGAACCACATCGCTTTCAAGGGCATCCTGCTCAGCCTTTGTATAACCGGCAAAAAGGTCTGAGTATGGAAGAGCACACTCATGGATGTTGCCGTTGAAATCAAGGGAATAGAGAGTCTGAACAGCAATTGCCCTGGCAAGATGTCTAGATTTCATCAAAAAACCCCTACTTTGTCAGATACTTGATTGAGGCAGATGCCTTCAGATCCGAAATCAGAGAAAGGAAAGCGCTCTGATAGACGGAGTTTATGTTCTGGTTGTAGAGATAGCTCTTGATGTAATCGTAGACTGTAGTGGTTTCGGTCGGAGATGTCTTGTCCGTAAGGGCAAGGATCTTTGCATCGCTGTGCACGGAGACCTTGACGATATGGTAGCCTGCAAGACTCTCGATGACATCGCTGATTTCATCGGCATCGAGCTCGAAGACCTTATTGAAGAAGTTCTCACCCATATACTGCTGGGTATCGGAATCGCTGATCGACAACCAGCCGATATCACCGGCGGTATTGATGGAATCCTCATCCTCGGAGTACTGGGTAACAGCCTTCTCGAATGTGATCTTGCCGCTTCTGATCTGATTCAGCACATCAGTTGCCTTCTTGAGTGCTGCTTCCTTGTTGTCGTTGAACTTGAAATAGATGTGTGAGAGCTTGACGTTCTCCGGGCTTATGAACGAAGACTTGTTCTTCTTGTAGAAAGCCTCGATTTCAGAATCTGTGGGAACAAGTCCCTCATCCTGGAACATATCTGCCTTCATGTTGGAAACATAAGCCTGCACAAGATACTGCTCTGCGATGTAATCGCGATATGTGGCAATATCAGTTCCGGTATTCTGATAAATCAGGTACTCGAACATTTCGTCCGTAAGCTTTCCGCCGACCTGGGCTTCGATGTTCTGCCTCTGAGAAGCAAGCAGCTCGTCCTTCTGCTCATCGGTGAGGACATAACCGTCACGCTCCATGGCCTGTGCAAGAAGCTCATCTGAAATCATTGCATCAAGGACGGTAGCCTGATCGATGTTATCACCATATGACTGCTTGTAGAGCTCTGTCTTCTCGTCAAGCTCTTCCTGGGTTATGACAACTGTCTTGGTGAGGTTGATTCTCACAAGAGGAGTTGTGATAGCGCTGAATGCAGGCATTGCGAAAACAATGGCAATAACAAGTGCCAGAACTGTGATTAATCTTCTCTTCATATAGGATCACTCCTTCATTCCGGAATCTACATGCAGTCGCTTTCCGACTGCATAGGCGTAATCGCCGTTGGAGAGGATATCCGAAACCTTGAGGTACATACCCTCGGATTCCATGACATGCATGAGGTACTGTAAGACCTTGGATTTCCTTGCACTGTCCTTACTTATAAAACAACTGCAGCGCTTTCCGGATACAGTGCCTGCAGTCTTCAGGAACTTCAATACGTTTTCGGGGATGTATTTCGAGAACAAGGAAACTGCTCTGGTGATGACCACGACATAGTCATAGAAAGAAATCACCTTGCCCATTTCGAGGTTCATGTCGAAGGCCTCAACAGTATGACCGTTGGAAGCAATTCCGTCGGAGAGCTTGGTCGCAAGCTCCTTGAGCTTCGGCTCGTTTCCCTGGTTTCCGCAATACAAAACGCAGACTCTCATACAATCCCCTACTGTGGAGTTTTCAAAAGCTCCATTTAGACAAATCGGCCGCACTGTACACAGGCGGCCTTATGTCGGATTCGATATTCAATCAGTTCCCTGATGTCGTTGTACCTGTTGTGCTCTCTGTTGTGGTAGCTGTAGCAGCTGCCTGTGAGCTCAGTGAGCTGAGAACAGAAGAGTCAGAGGACTTGTTGACAAAAGCAACAAGAATAGCCAGGACGACGAATGCAGCCACAACATAGGCTGTAATCTTGTTCATGACCCTGTTGGATCTTCCGCCGAATGCAGAATCGCTGCTTCCGCCGAAGACTCCACCCAAGCCCGAATCATCCTCGCTCTGGATTGAGACAAGGAAAATCAGGAACAGGCTGACAAGAACGAAAAGAACCAAAAGAATGATACTCAAAACTGCCATATACTACCTACCAATAAAATCAGCAATTGATGATCGGCAGGAACTGCTCAAGAGTAAGAGATGCTCCGCCAACCAGTGCGCCATCGATGTGTTCGCAAGCCATAAGCTCCTTGACATTCGAAGGCTTCACTGACCCACCATACTGTATAATCTGTTTTTCTGCAACTGCCTTGCCGAATTTCTTGGCAATCAGGCCCCTGATGTATTCATGAGCCGAGTTTGCGTCTGCCGGTATAGCTGTCTTGCCGGTTCCGATTGCCCAGACAGGCTCGTATGCGATTGTGACATGAGCCATCTGCTCCTCGGTTACGCCATCGAGACCGATGTTGATCTGATCGGCGAGAACCTGCTCAAGGCGGCCGCCCTCTCTCTCTTCAAGGGTCTCTCCTACGCAGAGGTCGATATCCATACCGTTCTGAAGAGCGAAAAGAACCTTCTTGTTGATGAACTCGTTGGTCTCTCCGTAGTACTGTCTTCTCTCGCTGTGACCAAGGATAACGGTCTTTACTCCGATGTCCTTGAGCATATCGCAGGAGATCTCTCCGGTGTAGGCACCCTTCTCATGGTCATTGACGTTCTGTGCTGCAACGATGATGTTGCTGCCCTTCACTGCCTCGACGACTGCAGGAAGGCAGACATATGTCGGAGCGATCATGACCTTGACCTTTGCGTCCTTGGCAGCTGCAGCAAGCTCTGAAGCATACTTGGCAGCCTGACTAGGAACGAGGTTCATCTTCCAGTTACCAGCAATATAAAGTTGTCTCATTTTGTTTTCCTTAAATCAATTATTTCTCAAGAGCCTTGATTCCCGGAAGCACCTTGCCCTCGAGGAACTCAAGCGAAGCTCCACCACCGGTGGAAACATGGCTGATCTTGTCGGCAAGACCGAACTTGTTGATGGCGGCAACGCTGTCTCCGCCGCCAACGACTGTAGTAGCCTTGGAAGCTGCAAGTGCCTTGGCGACAGCCTCGGTTCCCTTTGCAAATGAAGCGAACTCGAAGACGCCCATCGGACCGTTCCATACGACGCTCTTTGCAGAAGCAAGCTCATCGACGATAGCCTTTGTTGTCTTGGGTCCGATATCCATGCCCATCAGATCTGCGGGAATCTCGACGGAATCTACTGCAACGGGCTCAGCATCCTCTGCGAAAGCTGCTGCACAGACATGGTCGACAGGAAGGATGACCTTGACACCCTTTGCCTTTGCTGCGGCAAGGAAGTTCTTTGCGGTCTCGAGATAATCGTCCTCAACAAGTGACTTGCCAATCTGATGACCCTGAACCTTCAGGAATGTATATGCCATTCCACCACCGATGACGATTGCATCACAGGTCTTTACCAGTGACTCCAGAACGGAAATCTTGGAAGAAACCTTGGAACCGCCGATGATTGCGACAAACGGCTTTGCAGGATTCTCAAGAAGCGGAGCCATGAACTTGACTTCCTTCTCGATCAGGAAACCTGCGTATGAAGGCAGATAATGGGAAACACCCTCTGTGGAAGCATGAGCCCTGTGAGCTGTTCCGAATGCATCGTTTACATAGACATCACCGAATGATGCGAGTGCCTTTGCGAACTCGGGGTTGTTCTCTTCCTCGTCCGGATAGAAGCGGCAGTTCTCGAGGAGAAGGACTTCACCTGCCTTGAGGGCCTTCACTTCCTTCTCGACCTCTGGTCCGATGACATCGGATGCGACCTTCACGGGACGGCCGAGAAGCTCTTCGAACTTCTTTCCTACCGGTACCATGGAGAAATCGGGATTCTTCTTTCCCTTGGGTCTGCCGAAGTGGCTCATGACCACAAGCGATGCACCCGGCTGTGAAAGGATGTAGTTGATTGTGGGAAGAGCGGCGATAATTCTTGTTGCATCCGTGACCTTACCCTCTTTGAGAGGAACGTTGAAATCAACACGGATAAGGACTCTTTTATTCTTGAGATCAGCTTCTCTGATTGTGTTAAGGACCATTCTATACTCCTGATTTTACGAAACTCAGGCCTGCCGGTTGGGCAGGCCTGAACTGTGCTGGATTAAATTCAGCCGTTGACCTTCTTCATGTAAGCAATGAGATCGAGGACCTTGTTGGAATATCCGATCTCGTTGTCATACCAGGAAACAACCTTGACGAATGTATCGGTAAGTGCGATACCGGCCTTTGCGTCGAAGATGGAAGTTCTCGGATCGCCGAGGAAGTCAGAAGAAACAACTGCATCCTCTGTGTAGCCAAGGATACCCTTGAGCTCGCACTCGGAAGCCTTCTTCATAGCCTCGCAGATCTCAGCATACTTTGCAGGCTTGGCAAGGTTGACTGTGAGGTCGACGACGGAAACATCAAGAGTAGGAACTCTCATTGACATACCGGTGAGCTTGCCGTTGAGGGAAGGAATAACCTTTCCGACAGCCTTTGCAGCACCTGTTGAAGACGGGATGATGTTGCCGGAAGCAGCGCGGCCGCCTCTCCAGTCCTTAGCGGAAGGACCATCGACAGTCTTCTGTGTAGCTGTTGTTGAGTGGACAGTGGTCATGAGACCGTCTGTGATTCCCCAGTTGTCGTTCAGAACCTTGGCGATAGGAGCCAGGCAGTTTGTTGTGCATGAAGCGTTGGAAACGAACTGTGTGCCCTTGACATAGGACTTCTCGTTGACACCAACAACGAACATCGGTGTGTCATCCTTTGAAGGAGCTGACATTACGACATACTTGGCACCGGCGTTGATATGAGCCTGAGCCTTCTCCTTTGTGAGGAAGAGACCTGTGGACTCAACGACATACTCTGCACCGACCTCATCCCACTTGAGCTCGTTGGGGTCCTTGCATGCTGTCACACGGATTGCCTTGCCATCTACGATGAGAAGATTCTTCTCGACATCAGCTTCGATTGTACCCTCGTACTGACCGTGCATTGTGTCGTACTTGAGCATGTATGCCAGATAATCAACTGAACAAAGATCATTGATTCCGACGATCTCGATGTCATTTCTCTTCATAGCTGCGCGGAAGACAAAACGACCGATTCTACCAAATCCATTAATTCCAACTTTCATGATTGAAATCCTCCATTACAAATTCACGCGTATACTATATCTAAAACTGATATAACAGTCAATAAAAGTCACTCATCGGAGCCTATCTGGGTGTTCCACAGGGAGTTGAAATCCATGTTGAAACCACGCAGCAGACTAAGCACGAAAGCGCTGGATGCCTTGTGTATGTCCCTCGGAACCATCTGTCCGTCAGTGATGAACAGGAGAGGAACCTTGCGGTCATGGCAGATCGACAGGATATTTCCTATGGTCTGGGTCTCATCCGCCTTGGTCACGATAACCGATGTTATGTTGAACATCTTGAACTGTTCGAAGACCTTATCGATGTCAATCTTCTTCATCGATGCGCTGACAGCCAGATAGCATCTGGTGTTCTTCTTGTCCGGAACGTTCAGCAGGGTCTGGAGCTTGACGTTGAGCTCATTATCTCTGGGTGAACGGCCGATGGTATCGATCAGAATCAGCTCTGCATCGTTGGACTTCTCAAGTGCCTCGAAGAACTGGGCCTCGTCATCAGCCCTCAGAACCGGAATGTTCAGGGCCTTGCCGAAGTTCTCCATCTGCTCATAGGCCCCTACCCTGAACGAATCCAGGGTTATGATACGGACCTTCTTGCGCAGTTCCTCAGGCGGAAGAGTGCCGTAGATGGCGGCTATCTTGGCAATTGTAGTGGTCTTTCCCACTCCCGTAGGTCCGACAAGGGCAAACACCTTCGGCGGGTGCAGCTGGCTGTTGTGGTCAATCTCCACGGAACCGACGATCCTGTCCACGATCAGAAGCTCGAAATCATTCTTGCCGGGCACAACCGGGAATGCAGGTTCGAGTTGCTTGCGGACATCAGCAATCAGCCAATTGATGTAGCCTTCCGAGAAGTCATTCATCGTCAGGATCCTGCGTGCATGCCTCTCCAGATCCTCAAGCGGATCCTTCTCCACGACAGGCTCCGGTTCAGCCTCAAGCTCAATGGCAGGCTCAACAGCTTCAACAGGAATGCTATCCTCAGGCTCAGAGACCGATACCTCAGATTCCGGCTCAGGTTCGAGAGCAGGATCCGGAGTATTGGATTCCGGATCGGGGGTATATGCTTCGCGTTCGAAACGCCTTATATCCCTCTCCTCTTCGGCATCGGGCTTTTCGGTCTTTGTTTCGGGTTTTTCGGCAGCAGGTGCAACGGCTGCGCTCTGCTTGGCCGCAGGAGCGGCAGTATCGGACAGAAAGCATGTCAGTTCACAGTGACGCTTCCTTCCGAGGCCAAGAAAGCCTTTTTCCACAACATCCTTGCGGCTATGTATTCTTATCCTATCGCCGTACTGCTCGCGGGCAGAACGGACGGCATCTTCGTACGTGGGTGCAACGATCGTAATGTAGTTCACAGGCAAATCATAACATCTTTCACAGAATATATCTACTGAGATCCTGGTTCTTCACCACGCTGGAGAGGCGCTCATTGACATATTCAGGGGTAATATCGACCTTCTGCCCCTTCATTTCGCTTGCATTGAAACTCAGATCATCCAAGAGGGTCTCCATGATGGTGTAGAGTCTTCTTGCCCCGATATTCTCGGTTGTCGAATTGACCTCGTAGGCAATCTCGCTGACGCGCCTGATGGCTTCATCGGTGAAGTTGAGCTCCACTCCCTCAGTCTTCAGTAGCTCACGGTACTGAAGCGTGATTGCATTCTCGGGCTCCTTGAGGATGCGGAAGAAATCCTCAGCCTTCAGGTCCTCGAGCTCTACACGGAGCGGGAAACGCCCCTGAAGCTCGGGGATCAGGTCGCTGGGCTTGGATACATGGAAGGCGCCAGCGGCGATGAAAAGAATGTGGGAGGTATCTATCACGCCCCACTTGGTCGTGACCTTCGTACCTTCTACGATAGGCAGGATATCGCGCTGCACACCCTCTCTGGAAACGTCCGGGCTTGACGAGGAGCTGTTCTTGCCTGCAATCTTGTCGATTTCATCGATGAAGATGATACCCATCTGCTCGGTGCGCTCCTTGGCGATCTCGAAGGCCTTCTCCTGATCGACGCTGCGCTCGGTCTCCTCCTCCGTGAACATCTCGCGGGCACGCTTGACGGTAACCTTGCGTCTCTTGGCCTTTGACGGACCCTGAGCGGCATTCTGAAAGATGGATCCGAGGCTGTTCATGGCATTCTGCAGGTCGTCCATGCTTCCGGTCATAAGCTCTATTCCGACTTTCTGACGGATCATGCCTGCGGGAATCTCGACTTCCGTATTGTCCAGAAGTCCCGCCCTGAGCTGGACTCTGATCTGCTCCCGTGCGCTGATTCTGGCACTGTCGAAGGCGGCATCGTTCTGATTGGGATTAACATTGGGAATGAGGACATCAAGGAGTCTCTCCTCCACCCTCTCCTTTACAGCCTTCTCGTTCGCGGCGGCCATTTCACGGCGTACCATCGAGACAGCGGAACCCATGAGGTCGCGGACCATGGACTCGACATCGCGGCCGACATAACCGACCTCAGTGTATTTCGTGGCCTCGACCTTGATGAACGGGGCCTTGGAGAGCTTTGCGATTCTTCTTGCAATCTCGGTCTTTCCAACTCCGGTCGGACCGATCATGATTATGTTCTTTGGATAGACTTCCTCCCGAATGCTGTCGGGCAGCTTCTTGCGCCTTGAGCGGTTGCGCAGCGCAACGGCGATTGTCCTTTTGGCCTTGTCCTGACCTATGACGTACTTGTCCAGTTCGGCAACGATCTGGGAAGGAACCATATCGTCGAGGGAAAGAGGTTTCTCCTCGACCTTCTTATCGGTTTCCACCAATGCATTTTCTTCTTTCACAATGATTTCTTCAGACATCAGCCGATCTCCTCTGCAGTAAAGTTGGTGTCCGTGTAGATGCAGATGGAACTGGCGATCTCCAGGGACTTGAGAGCGATCTCCTTTGCAGAAAGATCCTTTGCGCACTCCAGGTAAGCCCTTGCAGCAGATACGGCGTAGTTTCCGCCGCTTCCGATGGCAATAGCATCGTACTCGGGTTCAAGAACATCGCCGGTTCCGGTGATCAGGAAAATCTTCTTCCCGTCGGTTGCCAGCATCATGGCCTCGAGCTTGCGGAGCATCTTGTCCATTCTCCATTCCTTTGCCAAATTGACCGATGCTCTGGTGAGGTCTCCGTTGACCTCAGCAAGCTTCTTCTCGAAATGCTCGAAAAGCGTGAATGCATCCGCAGTACCGCCTGCGAATCCGATTACGATCTTATCCTGATATATGCGTCTGACCTTGCGGGCATTGCCCTTCATGACGGTATCGCCTGCTGTGACCTGTCCGTCACCTGCAATACAGACCTTGTTGTCTTTCTTGACCGCGATTATCGTGGTTCCCCTGAAACTCATTCTTCCTTCCTCCCATGCGGATGGCTTTTTCTGTACACGTCTTCCAGCCTCTTTCCGGTAACGTGGGTATAGATCTGCGTGGTTCCGATGCTTTCATGCCCCAGAAGGACCTGCACAACCCTGATATCGGTATCATTGTCCATCAGATTCGTTGCAAACGAATGCCGGAAAACGTGGGGCGTGAACTTCTTCGTCAGCCCCAGCTTCAACCTGTACTTGTCAAAAATACTGTGAACAGTCGAAAGCGGCAACTGTTTACCCTTGATATTTATCAGAACGATTCCGTTATCCTTCTGCTTTGTCCTTGCAAGCACCTCGGCACGCTGGGGCAGATAGGTTTCCAACATCGCAAGGGCGCGTTTGGTCAGAAACACGAAGCGCTGCTTGTTCCCCTTTCCTATCACGCTGATGCGACGGGTCTTGAAATCGATATCGGAAATCTTCATGTCCATTATCTCGCTAAGTCTGCAGCCCGTGCTGTAGAACAGATGGAACATAGTAACTTCCATCAGCGATGTATAGTCATCCGTCGGGCAACCGAGAATCATCTCGATTTCCTCCGGAGCCAATACCGTCGGAATCTTGCGTGTGTTCTTTGCCCCGGAAACCCGCTTGAACGGGTCCGAATCGACAACACCGTTCTCCAGAAGACTGTGGAAGAAGCTTCTGTTTGCACTGAGGATCCTGTTTATTGTTGCATGACTCAATTCCTGGTCATAGAGATCGGATGTGAACTCGCGTGCATCCTCGAAAGCCATCTCCTCCACTGCAAGGTCATGTGAAGTCAGAAATTCATCGAGACGCATGAGGTCATGGCCGTATGAGATTACAGTCTTTTCGGAATATCCGCGGACGTCCCTGAGATATGAAAGGAAACTGTCTATATATACCCTGTTCTGGATCAGTCTGTCGTTGTCAGGCACAACAACATTATATCCATTATTTTATGCAGAGCCAATCTCCTTCTTCATCAGATAGCAACGATCTCCGAACCTTTTTGTGGAATCGGAGTATCCGTCTAGAAGGCCTGTTTCCTCGCATTCCACGACACGCAGCAATCTATCCGTCCCTGAGATATCCCTGGATGCCAGAGATGTGAGAACGGCCGACCCGTCATTGAAAAGCTGCGTTGTCCCAGCCTGCACGAATCTGTCACCCACTCCTTCGCTCCCGACATAGACTTCCTTTCCCATCTGCACGGCGTAATCACAGGTGTTCAGCGTACCGCTTTTGTCGGGCGCCTGTACTGCTACCACAAAAGAGGAATACGCAGCAATTATGAGGTTTCTGGAAAGGAAATTGCTCTTGTAAGCCACTGCATGCGGAGCAAAGCGGCTAAGCACGCAGCCTCCGCTGTCTATCATTCTCTTTCGAAGCTCAATGGTCAGACACGGATACTCCTCTTCGTGCCCGCAGCCCAAAACCCCTATGCATGGTCCCTGAGCATCCACAGCGCCTCTCATTGCAGCCTGGTCTATGCCCTCTGCAAAGCCCGATATAAGGTTCATACCGTTGCCCGCTGCTTCAAGTCCGAACCTGTATGCCTGCTGTATCCCTGCGTACGTTGCATGCCGCGTGCCTACTACTGCGGCTGTACGTCGGAGGGAATCCGGTCGCTGACCGTCGCAGAACAACATGTATGGCAGATGAGTCCTTATCGGGCTGAATGCCGGATAATCGGCATCCCCATACCAGATTATGCTGTGATTCGGGCTCGTAGACAGCCAGTGAATCACATCCCTCGTCTCACGCAGATACATCCGGAATCGGCTGTCCTTTCGGGAGATTTCCTCAAGGGAGGAACCGGACAGTACCATCCTGTGTCTGCTCTCCGGCGACAGGTATTCGTTGAAACCTATGGCCAGCCTTCTCTCAATTTCAATGCAATCAAAGTCCATGGTTTTCACCCTCCTGCCACATATAACGAAAAAACTGCAGTTTTCATTAGAAATATCCGACAGTCAAATGAACTTTTTTTTGCTTTTTATTTCTTGGAGATATAATTAGTTAATTGTCTTCAGGATGGGCTTTTTCGAATGCCCTGAAAATATCGTCCGTATCCACGTGTGTATAGATTTCAGTTGTGCGTATATCGCTGTGTCCGAGAAGCTCCTGCACCGAGCGAAGATCGGCTCCGTTCTGCAGAAGATGAGTGGCGAAACTGTGCCTGAGTGTATGGACCTTTGAGTCTACTCCTGCCAGCTCGGCGTACTTCTTGAGTCGATACCAGATTTCCTCTCTGGTTATGGGTTTCTGCTGCTGGCTGATGAACATGATCTGGCTTCTGGTCTTTCCCAGAAGACGTAGCCTGACGCTGTTCAGATAGGTCTCTAGATAGCTTGCAGCAACATCGCCTACCGGAATCATCCTTTCCTTGCTGCCCTTGCCAAGAACCACAAGACGACGCTCAAGGCTGTAGTACCTTCCGACTCTGAGATTGGCACACTCGCTTACCCTCAGTCCGCATGAGTAGATAAGCTCCAGCATAGTCCGGTCTCTGAATCCTATATCGCTGGTAGTATCGATTGCATCGAGGATACGGCTTACGGCATCCGTATCTATGGTCTGCGGAAGGCGCTTGGGAATCTTGTTCTTCGGAAGCAGCTCAGTAGGATCATCGTTTCTGATACGCTCATTCTGAAGGTATGAAAAAAAGGCCTTCAGAGCTGTTATGACCCTCGACATGGTCCTAGGCGAAAGCTTCTGATCCGATTGTCCGCCATTAGCACGCCAAAGAAGATAATCCTTTAGCTGCACGGTAGTTATCGTGCTGTAATCCAGCGAATTATCATTGATATAAGAGAGAAAGCATGCAATCTCGTGCTCATACACTTGACGTGTAGCCTTCGATGCATGCTTCTCTATCAGGAGACTCTGTGAAAAGTCCTCGAGAATCACTTGTTCTCCTCATCGTTTCTCTGATAGCGGAGAATCGAAGGGATGGAATAGTCTGTAGGATTGCCGTTCGGAGCCTGTCTGCGGCCAAGCTGGGTCTGCAGATCCTGCCACCTGTTGATGGAGATGACCTCGTCAGGCTTCTTCTGGGGCTGCTCTCTCTGAGCATTCTGGGCTGCCTGAGCGGCATTGTTGGCGTTCTGGTTGTTGATGAACTGGTCGAACCTGGGCTGCTTCTTCTCGAACTGCGGCATATCTACGGATACGCTCTCACGCTCGAATCCAGTTGCAACGACAGTGACCTTGACCTTGTCTCCGAGATCCGGGTTGTAGGCCTGTCCTGCAATGATCAGGGCATCCTGGTCGCAGTTCTCGGTGATCATCTCGACAACATCCTGATACTCCTGCAGAGTAAGACCGTCGCTTGCAGTGAGGTTGACGAGAACGCTCTTTGCACCGTCGATCTTTGCATTCTCCAGAAGCGGATTGCTGATAGCCTGTCTGGCGGCATCCACGGCGCGGTTTGCACCCTCTCCGAGACCGATACCCATGATGGCATCGCCCTTGCCCTTCATGACTGTTCTGACATCAGCGAAGTCGATATTGATTTCACCGGGCTCGGTGATCAGTTCGGAAATACCCTGAACGCCCTGTCTCAGGACATCATCGGCCATGAGGAAGGCCTGCTTGATAGGAGTATTGTTCTCCGCAACCTTGAGAAGATACTGGTTCGGAATGAGAATGAGGGTATCTACGTTCTTGCGGAGCCTGTCGATTCCTTCGTTGGCGAACTGGAGCTTCTTGCGGCCCTCGAATGCGAACGGAGTTGTAACGACTGCAACAGTGAGGATATTCATTCCCTTGGCAATCTCGGCAACAACAGGAGCAGCACCGGTTCCGGTTCCGCCTCCCATTCCGGCAGTTATGAAGACCATGTCGGTACCTTCGAGGATATCACGGATCTCATCCTTGCTCTCCTCTGCGGCCTTCTGACCCATCTCGGGGATTCCGCCGGCTCCGAGGCCGCCGGTAAGCTCTTTTCCGATTGGAATACGCATCTGGGCGTTTGAACGCTGCAGAGCCTGGACATCAGTGTTCAGTGCAACGAAAGTGACCTTCTTGAGGCCGCTCTCGATCATTCTGTTTATGGCATTTCCACCACCGCCGCCGACACCGATTACCTTGATGTCAGTGGGTGGAGTCTGTTCATCATGAAGCAAATCCTCGATAATTCCGAAATCCATATCTTTCCTCTTTTAATCCTGTTTCAAATACCGCTGTCAGATAATCGTCTTGAAGAAGCCGGAAATCTTCCTGAAGAAGCCCTCCGACTTTGCAGACCTCTTGTCCTTTCCCCTGTTGCCCGAGGAGGAACCTGCCTTCTTGGCCTCTGTCTTGAGCAGACCAAGAACCGTTGTGTACTTCGGGTTGATGTAGGACCTGTCAAGTCCCGGAAGAGCCTCCGGGAAACCGATCCTGGCTTGCATCCTGAATATTTCGGAAGCCAGATCCGTCACTCCGGAGAGCAGCGAACCTCCTCCGACAAGAACAACTCCGCCGCCATAGGTGCTTGGCGGAAGCTTGGAATCGAGATCCTTCTTCAGAAGGGAGAATATCTCGGCCATTCTGGGCTCGATGATCTTGCAGAGCTCGCTCTTGGGCATCTGGATGGCTGGAAGACCTCCGACCTGCGGGATGATGATCTTCTCGTCAGCCTGGACATTGGGGATGTAGCAGCTTCCGCTCTCGACCTTCACCTGCTCCGCAACCATCTTGGGTTTGTTGAGCATATAGGCGATATCGTTTGTCACGTTGCTGGAACCGAGGTCCACTCCTCCCACGTAGTAGGGAGATCCGTTCTGGTAAACGATCATGTTCGCAGTCGATCCGCCCAAGTTGATGAGAATAGTTCCCATCTCCTTCTCGTCTGCCGAAAGAACGACCTCTGCATCGGCAAGGGAAGCCAGCACAAGGCGGGATGAATTGATTCCGGCCCTTTGGAGAGTCTTTCTGGTGTTCGAGCAATTGCTTGATGAACCGGTAACGATGAGGACCTTGCTTTCGAGCCTGTGGCCTGTCATGTTCGCCGGATCCTTGATTCCGCTCTTGCCGTCTACCAGGAAGTCCTGGACCAGTGTATGCAGAATCTCCCTGTCGACCGGAAGCTCAAATGCCCTGGCGACTTCAAGGGAGTGATAGATGTCGTTGGAAGAAATCTCCAGGTCCTTGGTGTTGATTCCGACAACACCCTGGGACTGGGTACCGCCGACGGAACCGCCGCCGACACCGGTGATAACGCTCTGGACCTCTGCTCCGGCCTGGAGCTCAGCCTCCTGTATGACTGATGAGATTGTCTTGAGTGTCTGTTCGACGTTGACGATAACACCGGACCTCACTCCCTCGCTGGGTCGCTCGCAGATGCTGTCCACCATGAGCTGGCCGTCTTTAGAGAGAGATCCGACTACGGCTCTCACCCAGGATGAACCGATATCCAATCCCATCATTATCTTCTCAGAAGCCATAGTTGCCCCCTAAGTCCTTTTGACCAGTGTGTTTGCGTAGAGGTCGTAGATGACATTCGCTCCACCTGCGGAAAACTGGCTACTGATGAGATCAAGCGCCTCACCAAGGCGCTGGGCACTCACAAGCTCACGAACATAGAGCGTAGAGTTCAATGACGACAGATCGATAACGAGTCTTCCGAATTCGTTACCATTATTATTATCGTATTTTATATTAGTTATCAAGTTGTTGCCGCTCAATTGTTCGGCCAACTTGAGCATTGAGGAGAAGCCTTCGTCCGCTCCCCATTTGACTATCATCTGGGCATAGGCCGGATTGAGTTCCACGACAGCCGGCTTATCGAATGCATCCCAGGTCTGCTGGCCTACCTGCTCCAGGATTCCGTCATGGGAGAAGTAATAGCTGATTTCCCGGCTGTCGGATATGCTGTAGCACTTGAGAGCAACCTCGCTGTAGTCGATTTCCATTATGAGAGTGTCAGGGTAATACCTTCGGATATTGACCTGCGATACGCCGTCGAATGCCTCAAGTTCCTTTTTAAGGGATCTCAGGCTGATTTCGAAGATATTCCTTCCCTTGACAGGATTTATGATTCTCTGCATCTCCGTTGACACATTGGTCACAGGGCCGTGCACAGTGATATCGATCTGCTTCACATTGAAGAAATCGATATACCTCAGCGCGACGAAAGCTCCCACCAGAAGCAGGAGCAATATCAATGCAAGAAGGATCTTCTCAACGGTTTTCAAAGTCGTATCTCTCCGGGAACATCAATTCATCCTGTATCGATGCCATTACCTTGTCATTCTCGTCGGTATCGATCTTGACACGGGTTATCTTGTAGAGTAACCCGCTCTCGAGAAGAATCGGAATCACACCCAACCCGTATGAGAAGAACGGCATCGGAAGACCCTCGGAATTCAGAAGGCCGAGGACCCAACACATATTGAGGATGAACTGCCATACAACCATGGTTGAGATACCGATGGCTAGATCCGAGTAGAAGCCGTTCTGGCGCCTGATGTTCTTGGCTGCCAGATAGCCTACAAATGCATAGAATGCAATGAATAATACTATAAGGATGATACCCCAGAAGCCAAGCTCCTCGCATATGCATGCCAGGATGTTCTTGCCGGCGAGATCGCTGATTATCCCGTTCTTGAACACACCTCCGCCAAGACCCTTTCCGAACCAGGATCCGCTGGCTATGGCGCTCTTTGCAGCCATTATGGTCTCAGTCCTTGGATTGGTTCCGAGACCGGGAAGAAGGAACCTTGCAACAGCAAGAATCCGTTCGCTCTTGGAAAGGATTATGCATCCGACCGGAACCGCGACGTACAACAGAAGCAGTATTACTCCGAAGAACCCTACTCCGCCTGCTGCAAACATGGTTACCGACAGTGCAAGGTACATCAGTGCGAACGAGAAATTTCGTCTCAGAAGAATCAGTGCCAGAACAAGAATGCATCCCAGTACGGGGGGTATGAGCTGAGTGGCACGCTCTATCTTGTTTCCCCTTCCGGAGAAGTACAATGACATATACATGACACCCGAAAGGAACAGGAAACCGATTGTATCGGGATTCATCAGAAGGTTGTTTGTCCAGATTGTATCTACTGCAAGCAATATTATGCACACAAAGAACATAATCGGAGACAGAACCTTTATGGCAGCCTCAGGGAGAACATTGACCAGGACCATCAGACCTATTCCCACTGCGATATAAATTCCCTGCCTGAGAAGGTAGTAGTAATGCGGAAGTCCCTTGTTGACTGCATCTTCGAACGAAGCCGAATATACGCAGACAAGACCCATAAGGGTCAAGAGTATGACGATGCAGAGGAATATGAATGAATTTCTCTGGTTGTTTATCTGTCTGGCCTTCGCGGTTCGTGCATTGCGGGCTCTTATCTCCTCTTTATGCACTTCTCCCATGAAGTTCCAGTCATCATAGCTGGTCCTAGCCATGTTGCTGCTCCTTCTCTTTTACTTCTCCTATTTATAATTAACTAACCCAATCAATATAAGACGTCTTGCCTGCTGATTCACTGTCTGTTGCTGGCAATAAGCGAAGAAGTCTCAGTGTTGATCTGAGTGAAAACAAGATTCTGGGTAGCACTCTGCTCTATGAGATATTCAGGCGTTGTCTGTTTGGCGATGTTTGCAACGAGAACCATCTTCTGCTCTTCCTTTTCCTTGAGTTCTTCCTCGGTCTGGGCGAGTTTCCACCTAAGCTGAGAATTGACGGCACTCTGCCATACAGGAATGAGAAGACAGATGTTGATGAATAAAATAGTTACTACTATGACGACTCTCTCTATCCTAGCGCTCTTCATATACCTACCCTTTATTGTTTCCCTGTTGTTGAGAGATCAGTTTCCCTTCTGATCCCTGTATTTGTTTTTCTTCAAGCTCGGATCCCTTTCTTTCTCGAGCTTCTGCACCACCCTCAGCTTTGCGCTTCTGGACGGCGGATTGATACTGCACTCCTCTTCGGTCGGCTCAAGGGGTTTCTTCGTCAGAATCTCGAGAATGTTCTCATGATCCTTGAAGAACCACTTCACCGGCCTATCCTCCAGCGAATGGAATGTAATTACGGCAATCCTTCCGCCTGGTTTCAAAGCCTTGACCGCTCCCTCCAACGCAGGGACGATACGGTCAAGTTCTCCGTTGATCTCGATCCTGAGGGCCTGGAAGGTCTTGGTCGCAGGATGGATCCTCCGGTGCCGGTATTCGGCAGGAACTGCGTTCCATACAATATCGGCCAGTTCGTCCGTGTACTCTATCTGCTTGTTTTTCCTATAGTTGCATATAGCAAAAGCAATGCGTCTGGAGTACCTTTCCTCTCCATAATTGAATATGATGTCCGCAAGGCTTTTCTCGTCGTAGGTGTTCACCACCTCGCTTGCATCGAGAGCTGCGTCCATATCCAGCCTCATGTCCAGCTTCTCGTTTCGCTTGAAACTGAACCCCCTGCCCGACTCCTCATAGTGGAAGACACTGATCCCCAGGTCGAACAGAACAAAGTCCACCTGGGGTCCGTCATACTCCCGCCAGAAGCGGTCGAACCATATGTTTCTGGCCTCGAACCGATCGCCGTAAGGGGCAAGGCGGTTCTTGGCCTTCTCCATTATCTTTCTATCCCTATCAAGGCCGATGACCCTGAGATTGGGGTACTTCTGGAGAAAGAGATTCGAATGACCTCCCTCCCCGAGAGTGCAATCAACCAGAAGTGCCGGTCTGTCTTCCGGATTCAGGAAAGACAGAACCTCCTTCTGCATGACCGAATAGTGAACATACTCCATGTCACAGTCCCATCCTCTTGGAACTGAGCTCGTCACCTATCTGGCTGAGCATGTCCTTGTATTTGATCATCATCTCGTCATACTTACCGGCACTGATGATTTCGATCTTTGACATCGAACCGAGAATCACGCATTCGGTCTTAGGACCGAGCCCTGCATACTCACGCAGGGTCTGCGGGATGCTCAGACGACCCGTCTTGTCCAGCTCGACTTCTCTTGCCGGAGCGATGATCATCATGTCGATTGCCCTTGCCCTGCTGTCCAGCACGGCCATCGGACTGTAGTTGACTGAGCGGTTGAAGGCATCGAAGTCTTCCTTGGTATACAGCCAAAGGGAACCGTCGGTTGACTTGGTGAGAATGAGACTGACGGTGCCGAGTTGCTCCCTTAACCTGGGAGGAATCATGAGGCGGCCCTTCTCGTCGATGGTGTTTCTGTACTCACCTGTCATTTTTTACCACTTT
>JAFUXI010000052.1 GCA_017470995.1 Spirochaetales bacterium | reverse complement strand
TAGGCATGGGTGGAATTTGCGTTTCCCGGGTTGTCGAGTTCCGTATTCATGAATGCCGCCATCACTTCACGGTCCGGCGGAGTATGTGCGCTGTAATCCAGATAGACCATAGACTTAGTTCTGATTATTCCCACCCGATTTCCACATCCCAAAGCTCGTTTTGAGAACAGTCGGTTAATGATATCATAATTGCAGACATTTCTTAAAGATTTTCGGACCGGGAGCAGCATCCGGAACAATCTTATGGATTGAAAGATTCTTCAACCTTACATAAAAAAGTAAGCCGATAGATAACTATCGGCTTTATAATAAATTACATGAAACCTGCAATCATTTGACACCGAACAGGAGATCCGAATAGGTCGGGAACGGCCAGTACTTCTTGTCCGTAAGGACTTCTGCTTCATCACATGGGATTCGCAGCTCATCCATGGCCGGAAGAAGTCTGTCGCGAACCACTGCCGATTCTTCAACTATATCCTTTGCATCCTGCAGAAGCGGAAGCACTGCCTCAAGGGCATCGGTCTTGGTGCAGATATCGTCAAGCAGACCTGAAAGCTTTCTGACAAGATTCTTCTCATAGGTGCAGGCGATGTCGGAGGAAAGTGATTTCTTTGCGTTTGCGGCACCGGCTACATAGGCGGCGTATTCCTCAACTGCAGGGGCAATCATGGTTCTTGCCATGCTGATCATGGTGCGGGCCTCTATTACCACGCTCTTGCAGTAGTTCTCAAGCATGATGTCACGTCTGGAACGCAGTTCCTCGTCAGTGAAAACACCGAGGGATGTAAGCATCGTCACATTCTTCTTGTCCAGAAGATGCGGCATGCAGTCTGCAGTTGTCCTATAGTTCAGCAGTCCGCGTTTTTTCGTGGCTTCCTCTATCCATGCATCGTCATAGCCGTTTCCGTTGAAGATGATTCTCTTGTGATTGCGGATGGTATCCCTGATGAGGTCATGGAGCTCGCTTTCGAAATCCTTTGCCTTCTCAAGACTGTCGGCAATGACTCTGAGGCTCTCTGCGACAGCACTGTTGAGCATGATGTTGGTGCAGGCGATGCTGTTGGAGGAACCGAGCATGCGGAACTCGAACTTGTTTCCGGTGTATGCGAACGGGCTCGTCCTGTTGCGGTCCGTGGTGTCCCTGTTGAACTTGGGCAGAACCTCTGCGCCCAGACGCATCACTTTTTTCTTGGTTCCCTTGTATGGGGTATCGGATTCTATGGCTTCCAGTACCGCATTCAGTTCATCACCGAGGAAGATGGAGATGACTGCAGGAGGAGCCTCATTTGCTCCCAGACGATGGTCGTTGCCTGCTGTTGCTACGGATATACGCAGCAGATCCTGATAATCATCTACGGCTTTGATGACGGCGCACAGGAAAATCAGGAACTGTGCGTTCTCATACGGAGTATCTCCGGGGGAGAGGAGATTCTGCCCGCTGTCGGTTGCAATCGACCAGTTGTTATGCTTTCCGCTTCCATTGACACCGGCAAAGGGTTTCTCGTGGAGCAGGCATACAAGGCCGTGTCTGGCAGCCACTTTCTGCATCATCTCCATAGTCAGCTGGTTGTGGTCGGTTGCGATATTGGTTGTAGTGTAGATCGGGGCGAGCTCATGCTGTGCCGGAGCTACTTCGTTATGCTCTGTCTTTGCCAGGATCCCAAGTTTCCAGAGTTCGTCGTTCAGGTCTTCCATGAAGGCTGACACGCTGGGTTTGATGACTCCGAAGTAGTGATCGTCGAGTTCCTGTCCCTTCGGCGGCTTTGCTCCGAAGAGCGTTCTGCCGGAGAAACGCAGGTCAGGGCGTTTCTCATACATCTCGCGTGTTATCAGGAAGTATTCCTGCTCCGGCCCAACAGATGAAATGACCCGTTTTGCAGTGTTGTTTCCGAATAGTCTGAGAATCCTCAGGGCCTGTTTGCTGAGAACCTCCATAGATCTCAGCAGCGGTGTTTTCTTGTCCAGAGCCGGTCCTCCGTAGGAACAGAACGCCGTGGGGATACACAGGGTCTTGCCCTTCATGAATGCATATGAGGTCGGATCCCATGCAGTATAGCCACGGGCCTCGAATGTAGCCCTCAGACCTCCTGAGGGGAATGAAGAGGCATCCGGTTCACCTTTGATCAGTTCCTTGCCTGAAAACTCCATGATGACACTGCCGTCCGGAGAAGGGCTTATGAATGCTTCATGTTTTTCCGCCGTGATTCCCGTCAGTGGCTGGAACCAGTGGGTGAAGTGAGTGGCACCTTTCGAAACCGCCCAGTTCTTCATGGCTTCTGCAACGGCATTCGCAACACTGATGTCCAATGCACTTCCTTCATCGATGGTCTTGCGCAGAGATGCATAAACATCTGCTGATAGAGAGGCTCTCATCGCACGATCGTCAAACACCATACTTCCGAAATAATCTGATACCGTCTTCATTTCAAAACTCCTTGCATCGGTCAGTGATACGAAAAAAGGCGTCCCCGGGTATGAAACCCGAAGACGCCTTTGCCTTCATTTGCGATGACTATAGACCAACAACGCCGATGATGTCAACTGCTATGCCACTTCCTTGACATTTCGCAAAGCCTTGGGGTATAACAGCTAAAAATGAGCAAAGGCGTTCATTCACATATGGATAGATTCCGTATGCCAATGAGCGCCTTTGCTTTTTTATTTCTCTGAAGGAGAAGAGGCGAATGGAAAAGGAAGGACAGATACGCATACCTTCAGGCTGCGCCATTTCCGCAGTCATCTCAAGGGAAGGCCGGACCATGTCGGGCGGGATGATAGTCAATTCCATGAAACCGATGCACGACAGAAGCAATGGTCTCGGCGGTGGTTTTTCCGGATACGGAATCTATCCGGATATGAAAGAGTACTATGCTCTGCATGTCTTCTTCGATGACAGATCCACTCAGAAGGAATGCGAAGTATTCCTCAAAGAGTATTTCGAGATAGTCAAATCCGAAATCATCCCTACACGCAAGATTCCGGAGATTACTGACGAACCGATCATATGGCGCTATTTCCTGGATCCGCTCAAGTCGATGCTGGCAAATCTGCAGCTGGATGAGAAGGAATTCGTAGCCCGCGCGGTAATGAAGATCAACTCCAGCATCAGCGGGGCTTATGTTTTTTCCAGCGGAAAGAACATGGGCACCTTCAAAGCCGTCGGTTTTCCGGAAGACGTAGGCGAATTCTACAGACTGGAGGAATATGAAGGCTACAGCTGGACTGCCCATGGAAGATATCCGACCAATACACCGGGCTGGTGGGGTGGAGCACATCCGTTTACGCTTCTGGATTATTCGGTTGTCCACAACGGTGAAATCTCCTCCTATGATGCCAACCGCAGATTCATAGAAATGTTCGGTTACAAATGTACGCTGCAGACCGATACCGAAGTGATTACCTATATCCTGGACTACCTGGTCCGCAGGCAGGGTCTGACTCTGGAAGAGGCCGCAAACGTCATAGCCGCACCGTTCTGGAGCACCATTGCAGGTGAGAAAGACCGGGAACTCAGCAAGAGGCACGCTTTTCTCAGAACAGTATTTCCGAGTCTTCTGATAACCGGGCCTTTCTCTATAATCCTTGGTTTCGATGGCGGACTTATGGCTTTGAACGATCGTCTGAAACTCAGGTCCATGGTGGTCGGTGAGAAGGATGACAGAGTATTCATTGCCAGCGAGGAAGCTGCCATACGTACGATGGAACCTGACGCAGAGAACATCTGGGCCCCCAGAGGCGGAGAGCCTGTGGTTGTCAGGGTAAACAAGGGGGTGGAGTAATGACGGTTGATTTCATCTATCCTGAATTCGAAGTAATCCGCAACGAGGCCAGATGCATCACCTGTCGTGTATGTGAGCGCCAATGTGCAAACGAGGTCCACCACTACAGTCCCGAGCGCGGGATTATGATGAGTGACGAGAGAAAGTGCGTAGACTGTCAGAGATGCGTATCGCTGTGTCCTACCAGAGCTCTGAAAATAGTCAAGAGCGACTGTGTGCTCAGAGAGAACGCAAACTGGCAGAATGACACGATCAAGGAGATATACAAGCAGGCATCAAGCGGCGGTGTTCTGCTCTCATCCATGGGAAATCCGAAGCCGCTTCCGGTCTACTGGGACAGAATCCTCATCAATGCTTCACAGGTTACGAATCCGCCTATAGATCCTCTCCGAGAGCCGATGGAAACCCGGGTGACGCTGGGAAAGAAACCGGAAAAGATCAGTAGGGACGGAGATGGAAAGATCATCTGCGATATTCCTCCCCAGATAGAGCTTTCCATGCCTGTGATGTTTTCCGCAATGAGTTACGGTTCCATCAGTTACAACGCACATGCTTCACTTGCAAGAGCCGCAAGCCGATTGGGAATCCTGTACAACACAGGAGAGGGAGGTCTTCATGAAGATTTCTATCAGTACGGTGCCAACACGATAGTGCAGGTCGCAAGCGGTCGTTTCGGAGTGCATGAGGACTATCTGGAGGCCGGAGCGGCCATAGAAATCAAGATGGGGCAGGGTGCCAAACCCGGTATCGGCGGGCATCTGCCGGGAATGAAGATAGTCGGAGATATTTCCAGAACCAGGATGATTCCGGAAGGCTCCGATGCTATTTCACCGGCCCCGCATCATGACATCTATTCCATCGAGGACCTGAGACAGCTGGTCTTCTCCCTGAAGGAAGCCACGAAGTACGAAAAACCCGTGATAGTAAAGGTTGCCGCAGTACACAACATTGCGGCAATTGCAAGCGGCATAGCCAGAAGCGGTGCCGACATCATAGCCATCGACGGATTCAGGGGCGGCACCGGTGCAGCTCCGACGAGAATCAGGGATCATGTAGGTATTCCCATAGAGCTTGCCCTGGCGGCTGTGGATCAGAGACTGCGTGACGAGGGAATACGCAACAACGTCTCACTTGTTGCAGGCGGGTCCATCCGAAGTGCGGCAGATGTGGTAAAGGCTGTGGCTCTCGGTGCAGATGCATGCTATATAGCCACTGCTGCACTTCTGGCCTTGGGTTGTCATCTGTGCAGGACATGCCAGACAGGAAAGTGCAACTGGGGAATCGCCACTCAGAATCCGGAGTTGGTCAAGCGTTTGAATCCGGATATCGGAAGTGAGCGTCTCGTGAATCTGATGACCGCATGGAACCATGAAATCAAGGAGCTGATGGGCGGAATGGGAATCAACTCCATAGAAGCTCTGAGGGGCAACCGTCTGATGCTCAGAGGTATAGGACTGACCGAGAAAGAACTCCAGATTCTGGGTATTTCACACGCAGGAGCATGAGCATATGAAGAGAATATATGTGGATGAACAATGGTGTTTGGGCTGTCATCTGTGCGAGTATAACTGCGCATTTGCCAACTCCGGGCTATCGGACATGGCTTATGCTCTGAAGGGGAAACCCATCTATCCCCGCATACACATCGAAGGAACCGACAGGATTTCCTACGCAGTTTCCTGCCGTCACTGCGAGGATCCGATTTGCGTCAAGAGTTGTATTGCGGGAGCCCTGTCCCGGGAGAACGGTGTAATCAGGATAGACGGGGATAGATGTGTCGGATGCTATACCTGTGTTCTCGTCTGTCCTTTCGGGGCACTTGCTCCGGATAAAGACGGGGTGATGCAGAAATGCGAACTCTGTCTTCAGAATTCATGCGGTGAACCTGCATGTGTGAAAGGATGCCCCAACAAGGCAATCGTATACGAAGAGAGGTGATTCATGGCAGAGTATGTGATTGTCGGAAACGGTGTGGCAGCAGCCGGCTGCATAGAAGGAATCAGAAGTCTAGATTCAGAAGGAAGAATAACGGTGATCTCTGCCGAGAAGCATCCGGTGTACTGTCGGCCGCTTATTTCATACTACCTAGAGGGAAAAACAGACATAAAACGCATCGGTTATAGGGACAGGGATTTCTATGACCGGATGTGCTGTCGTGTTCTGTACGGAGTCAGGGCTGTCGGTATCGACAATGAAAAAAGAGTCGTGATGATGGATGACGGGGCAGAGCTCCCGTATACGGCACTCTGCGTTGCTACCGGTTCGAGCCCGTTCGTTCCGCCGTTCGAGGGACTCGATAAGGTCGAGAAAAAGTTCGGTTTCATGACCTTGGATGATGCACTCGGATTGGAAAAGGTCATAGATGGGGATAGCAGGGTCCTGATTGTGGGAGCCGGGCTGATAGGTCTCAAATGTGCCGAGGGCATAGTGAATAGGGTCGGCAGTGTCACCGTCTGTGACCTTTCGGATCGCGTTCTGTCCAGCATCCTGGATACTGAGTGTGCCGCAATGATTCAGAGTCATCTGGAGAAGCATGGAATAACTTTCCATCTCAATGACAGTGTTTCCAGGTTTGAAAGTCATAAAGCTGTTCTCCGAAGCGGGCAGAGTGTCGACTTCGATGTACTGGTTTTGGCTGTCGGGGTGAGGGCGAACACGGCAATTGTCAGAGATATCGGAGCTGCTGTGAACAGAGGAATAATCGTAGATGAAAACATGAGGACCTCGCTGGATGGGATCTATGCCGCAGGGGATTGTTCCGAGGCTCTGGATATTTCGAGCGGTCAGAAGAAGGTGATGGCTATTCTGCCCAATGCCTATATGCAGGGATATGCTGCCGGCATCGGTATGGCCGGAGGTTCGGAAGTGTTTGATAAGGCAATACCGATGAACTCCATAGGTTTTTTCGGCTTGCATGTGATGACAGCAGGGACGTATGAGGGGGAATTGTATGAGGAGAAGACAGAAACCTCGGTCAGGAGACTGTATATCAAGGACAGCTGCCTTAAGGGATTCATGCTTGTGAACTGCGGCGAGAGGGCGGGGATCTATACCTCAATGATCCGCGAACGGATACCGCTTTCGTCAGTGAATTTCGAGATTCTGAAGAAAGTCGCGACAACAGCGGCGTTTTCCAAAGAGATACGCAGGAGTAAATTCGGAGGTTCAGTGTGAGTGTAGTAATCAGAGCACAGGACAAAGACCATAGGGCTCTCAATGAGCAGATCAGGAATGCCGGTGACAGTTGCCTGATTACCGGTTGTTGCGGCCAGAGGTTCATCGCTTCCGGGATGTCAGGCAAGAACATTACCATAGAAGGGATTCCGGGCAATGCCCTGGGTTCATATTTCAATGGAGGCATAATCACCGTAATGGGTAACGCCCAGGATGCAGTGGGAGATACCATGAATGACGGTACGATTCTGATTCACGGCAATATCGGCGATGCAGCAGGCTATGCGATGCGGGGCGGGAAAATCTATGTGCGCGGCAATGCGGGATACCGTGCGGGTATTCATGTGAAGGCATACAAGGATAAAGTTCCTCTCATGATAATCGGAGGGCGGGCCGGAAGTTTCCTGGGAGAATATCAGGCCGGAGGAGTCATCGTGGTTCTGAACCTGGATGAACCGCAAAAGAAGTGTGTCGGATTCTTCCCGTGTACGGGAATGCATGGCGGCAAGGTTTTCCTGCGCTCGGACTGCAGGGATGTAGTGTTTCCCAGTCAGGTCAAGGTTCATACAGCCGTTGAAGAAGATATGAAAGAGCTGGAATCGTTACTTTCGGAGTACTGTAGTATTTTCAATCTGGATTTAAAAGAGATACTATCAGGTATCTTCACGGTGATTACACCTGACAGTGAAAATCCGTACCGTCAAATGTATGTTGCGAACTGATAGAGAGGGTGGTGAAATGAACTATTCGAAAGATGAAGTCATACAATACACGAGAGAAGAGGACGTCAAGTTCGTCCGTATCGCCTACTGTGATGTTTTCGGAAAGCAGAAGAACATCTCGATAATGGCTGATGAATTGCCGAGAGCTTTCGAACACGGAGTATCCTTCGATGCTTCGGCAGTCGCAGGATTCGGAGATGAGGCACGCAGCGATCTGCTTCTCCATCCGGAACCGAATACCCTCGTGCCGCTGCCTTGGAGACCGGAACACGGTCGGGTGGTACAGATGTTCTCCGACATCACTCTTTCGGACGGGACGCCCTTCGGTTGTGATACCAGACGGCTGCTCAAGAATGCCGTCTCGAATGCCGAGAAGATGGGTTACGAGTTCAACTTCGGTTCAGAACTGGAGTTCTATCTCTTCCAGCGCGACGAAAACGGAAAGCCCACCAGGATTCCGTCTGACGAGGCCGGATACATGGACATTGCACCGGAGGACAAAGGGGAGAATGTTCGCCGAGAGATCTGTCTTACATTGGAACGTATGGGAATTCTTCCGGAGCGTTCGCATCACGAACAGGGACCCGGACAGAATGAGATCGATTTCAAATATTCCGGTGCTCTGGCGGCTGCAGATAATGCCATGACATTCCAGCGCGTTGTCAAAACGGTAGCCTATAACAATGGTTTGGTCGCAGATTTTTCACCAAAACCCATACAAGATGCTCCCGGAAATGGCTTCCATATCAATATTTCGTTAAAGCAGCTGGACAAAGAGGAAACGTTGTCGCAGATGATTGCAGGCATACTTGCCAATGCAAGGTCGATGACGGCATTCCTGAATCCGAGCGAAGCCTCCTATCAGCGTCTGGGAAGTCATAAGGCTCCTCGTTATGTGTCATGGTCCTGCGAGAACCGTTCTCCGCTGGTCAGGATACCGGCTGCGGAAGGAGAATACAGGAGGGTAGAGTTGCGTTCGGCAGATCCGACAGCCAATCCGTACCTTGCCTTCGCTTTGGTTATCCATGCCTGTCTGGATGGAATCGGAAAACGCCTGCAGCTATGCAGCCCTTCGGATATCAACCTCTTTACTGCCGGAAGTGATGTGCTTTCCTCCTATGAGCAACTTCCGGGTTCCTTCAATGAAGCGTGCAAGGTTGCTGCATCCAGCAGCTTCATCAGAGAACACATCCCATCGGAAATCCTGTCGATCTACTGCAATAGGTAAACGAAACATTGGGGAGGGGCATCAACTGATGGAATTGGAAGAAAGGAAATACAGTGTCCTCATTGTATGTGCGGGAGAGATCCTGCATGCCACACTGTCTTCCCTTATGCCCGAATCCCGCTATTATCCGATTCGGTTTGTCTCAAGTGTCAGCGCTGCCAGACGTGAATGGAATGCCATGAGTTATGATTTCGTGATAATCAATTCTCCTTGCAGGGATGATAACGGAGTCGAATTCTCCATAGATGTGGTTTCTTCCAAGAGTGCAGTTTCTCTTCTGCTTCTGCCTCCGGACCTGCAGGATACAATCTCCGAAAATGTCCTGATGCACGGGGTCTATACTCTTTCGAAGCCGCTGTCCCGGAATTCTCTTTCCAACGCTCTTGAATGGATGACCGCAACCCGTGAAAGACTGAGGAACCTTGAGAAGAAAACCCTGTCCCTTGAGGAAAAGATGAAGGAGATCCGAATAGTCAACAGGGCCAAATGGCTTCTGATATCAGCACTCGGCATGGATGAAAGCCAGGCTCACCGATACATAGAGAAGAAGGCAATGGACAGCAGTGTCTCAAAGAAGGAAGTTGCCGATCTGATTATCAAGACCTATTCCTGATTTTTTTGTTCTTTATCATATGCAAAACATATGGTAACCATAATATTATATGTATTTGTAACTATTCGAGCATCTTCCTATAATGCCAGTAATATTTCTACAGGAGGTATGCCGCATGTGTTCGATTGTCGGTTTTTCATCGGATAGTATCAAATCCGAATTGATTCAAGACTGCTTCGGGCGCTCAGTTTCCAGGGGCCCGGACCAGAGTCGCTTCGAGAATGCAGGTAATAATGCATACCTCGGTTTCAACAGGCTTGCAATAATGGATCCTCAAGAGTCCGGGATGCAGCCCTTCCATTTGGGAGACTGTAGTCTGGTGTGCAACGGAGAGATTTATGGCTTCAGGCCGATCAGGGAAGAGTTGAAAGCAAAATACTCCTTTGATAGTAATTCGGATTGTGAAGTTCTTCTCCCTTTGTGGAAAGAGAAGGGCGTGAATATGTTTGCTGATCTGGATGCTGAATTCGCCCTGATAATCTATGATCCTGAATCGGATTCCCTTGTAGCGGCAAGGGATCCCATAGGCATTAGGCCGCTTTTCTTCGGATACCTTGCGGATGGAAGCATTATCTTCTGCAGCGAGGCACGTTGTCTGATCGGTCTCTGCGATAGGATTATGCCGTTCCCTCCGGGACATTATTACAAGGATGGAAAGTTCATTAAGTATTCCGATCCTTCCTATGTCGATGAAATCATTTTTGACGATATCGATACAGCATGTTCCAAAATCAGGGAAAAGCTCATCAGAGGTGTGGAAAAGCGACTTGACTCGGATTCTCCCCTCGGATTCCTGCTTTCTGGCGGGCTGGATTCAAGTCTGGTCTGTGCTATTTCGGCAGGAATACTGGGCAAGAAGATCAGGACTTTCGCAATCGGAATGGATACGGACCCGATTGATTTGGGATATGCAAGGCAGGTATCGTCCTTCATCGGAAGCAATCACATGGAAGTGAGAATGACAATGGATGAGGTTCTTGAGAACCTGGATACCGTGATTTCACTTCTCGGAACATGGGATATCACGACAATCAGAGCCAGCATGGGGATGTATCTCTGCTGCAAGGCCATTCATGAGAAAACCGATGTGAAGGTTCTGCTGACCGGTGAGATATCGGATGAGCTTTTCGGATATAAGTACACGGATTTCGCCCCTGATGCTGCTTCCTTTCAGAAAGAAGCGCAGAAGAGGATAAGGGAACTGCATTACTACGATGTCCTTCGTGCTGACCGCTGCATTTCAGATAACTCCCTGGAAGCCAGGGTTCCTTTCGGCGATCTGGAGTTCGTACGTTATGTGATGGCCTTGAATCCCGAACTCAAGATGAATAAGTACGACATGGGGAAATACTTGCTCCGCAAGGCTTTTGCCGATGACCATATTCTTCCCGAAAGCATTCTATGGCGTCAGAAGGCCGCTTTCTCGGATGCAGTGGGACACAGCATGGTGGATGGGCTCAAAGCCTACGCAGAGAAGCTCTATTCAGATGCTGAATTCGAATCGAGGAGCCGAAGGTATTCCTACTGCCGTCCGTTCACAAAGGAAAGTCTCCTGTACAGGGAAATCTTTGAGAGACACTATCCGCGCAAGGCTCAGATGATTCCGGATTTCTGGATGCCCAACAAAAGCTGGGAAGGCTGCAATGTCAACGACCCCTCGGCGAGGGTTCTTTCAAACTACGGGGCAAGCGGAGTCTAAGCAAACCGTTTATATGCAATTACTCCCACTCGATTGTGGCAATCGGTTTAGGAGAATCACACCCGAGGGATTTCAAGGCTGATAATCTTCCAGGAAGCTGTGCTTTTCCTTTCCTATCTTGTATCCGGGGAAAGAATTCAGAG
>JAFUXI010000051.1 GCA_017470995.1 Spirochaetales bacterium | reverse complement strand
TAATAATTATTTCAATATAAAAGATGGTCACTTATTCGAATCAAAAATAATAATAATTCTCCGACTCAAAATCTAATATATGCGCGCGTGATTGAACTCTTAATGACAGGCAATATGAGATTGGTTCTGCTCCGTCACGGGGAGAGCGAATGGAACAAGCAGAACCTATTCACAGGATGGACCGATGTGGATCTCTCCGAGACCGGAAAGTCAGAGGCGTCATCGGCAGGTAAGCTGATGAAGGAAGAGGGTTTGGATTTCGATGTATGCTACACATCCTATCTCAAGCGTGCAATCCATACCCTGAACATCGCGCTATGCGAGATGGACCGCGAATGGCTGCCTGTCATAAAGACATGGAAGCTCAACGAGCGTCACTACGGTGCGCTACAGGGACTCAACAAGGCAGAGACCGCCGAGAAGTATGGTGAGGACCAGGTCAAGATCTGGAGAAGATCCTTCGATGTCAAGCCGCCGATGCTCGAGGCCACAGATGAGAGAAATCCCGCCAACCAGGCAATCTATGCCTCTGTTGATCCCAAGGAGCTCCCGCTTACAGAGAGCCTTGAAACAACAATCGAAAGAGTCGTTCCTTATTTCGAGAACGTCATCAAGAAGGACATGAAGGCCGGAAAGCGTGTTATCATAGCTGCCCACGGAAACTCTCTCAGAGCCCTTGTGAAGTATTTCGACAACATGAGCAAGGAAGAGATCCTCGGCGTCAACATTCCGACCGGAGTTCCACTTGTCTATGAGTTCGACGACAACTTCAAGGTTACCAAGAAGTATTATCTGGGCGATCAGGAAGCACTTGCCGCCAAGATGGCTGCAGTTGCAAACCAGGGAAAGGCCAAGTAATCTGATTTTTGTGATAATTTGCCATCGGGTTGTTACACCCGGTGGCTTTTTTATTGCATTTACATAAATTATAATGTCATAAACAGGAGGATGGCATGATCTATCAGGCTTTCAAGGATATAAAGGTTTCAAGACTCGGAATGGGCAACATGAGGCTCCCGTCACTGGCAGGAGAGAAGGGCAAATTCCCGCTTGACTACAGCGAGTCTGCCAGAATGATCGATGCTGCCATCAAGGGCGGTGTGAATTACTTCGATACTGCCTATGTCTATCAGAACGGTGATTCGGAACGTTGCGTAGGAGAGGCCATGAAGCGCTATCCGCGTGACAGCTATTATCTGGCAACCAAGTTCAACTACAGAGCCAATCCCGACTACAAAGCTGTCTTTGCAGAGCAGCTAGAGAGGCTTCAGACCGACCATATTGACTTCTATCTTCTTCACTGCATGACTGAGAGGAACATCGACAGCTATCTGACTTGCGGTTGCATCGAGTACTTCGAGCAGATGAAGAAAGAGGGTAAGATCACTTATTTCGGTTTCTCCTCCCATGCTCAGCCTGAAACTCTCAGGCGTTTTGCCGATGCCCATGATTGGGATTTCGCACAGATTCAGATGAACTACCTCGACTGGGAATTCGGCACAACCGAGGAAGAATACAATATCCTGACAGAGCGAAACATTCCTGTAATTGTCATGGAATCAGTTAGAGGAGGACGTCTTTCAAGCCTTACTCCCCAGTTGGATGAGGAACTCAGAAAGGCACAGCCGACCTGGTCGGTATCGTCCTGGGCCTTCAGGTGGCTGATGACACATGACAATGTGCTGGTGATGCTCAGCGGCATGTCCACGATGGATCAGGTTGTGGATAACCTCAAGACCTTCGAGAAGGACAATGCCCTTACTAAAGAGCAGAGCGACTTTCTGATCGATATTGCACACCGCTTCAAAGAAGGATTCACAGTTCCTTGTACTGCATGCAGATATTGCACGCCCAACTGTCCCATGCAGCTGGATATTCCGAGCCTTCTCAAAGTCTATAACGACTACAAGTACAACAGAAGGTGGGAGAACAACCTCAAGGATGTGGAGGAAGCCAAGCAGCCTTCCAACTGCGTCGGATGCGGTTCATGCAAGGAGCATTGCCCCCAGAACATAGACATCCCTTCCTATATGGCAAAGCTTGCCAAGCTCAACGAGACCGGAAAGGAAGAATAATCACTGATTCTGAAGAATCTCAGACATGGCTCTGGATGCAAGGTGCCACTTCATTGATGTAAGCGGATTTGCAGGAGCATATGCCCTCGAATGACCGTCACGGTTGGGAAGCTGGAAGTGCTTTCCGACAGTAAGCGTAGCTATAAAGACGGAGCGCGGTTCATCATGCTCCTCGAAATCGCGGTCACGATAGGTGCCCTTGTAGTCCCATCCGTCATGGCTGAAGGTCATAACTCCATGACCGACCTTGACATACTGGTCTACGCCCGGTTCGTCGATCTCGTAATCAACCTCATCCTCAAGCTTGAAATCAGGCTGTTTTACTTCCTCCAGTATCTTCTCGTACTGCCAGTCATACCACTGGCTGTAGTTCTCGAAATACTGCTTCTCAGTATTCCACTTGAACGTAAAGTCATCCTGGAAAGTGGCTACGGTTCCGCAGTTTGAGCATTTTACGTCGTTGCCATCGGTCGAAAGAGTGAACTCAGATCCGCAGCACGGGCATTTATAGAACATTGTCTCGAAACCGAGGGCCTTGTCATTGCCTTCTACAAGAACATGCTCGCGTTTCTGGTATTCGAATTCGCTGTAGGCGAGGGCGGTGTTTATCCTCTCCATGATTTCATCGCGGCTGAGCGATGTGGTCTCGTCGGTATCGATGATTTTATGTGTCTGTATGCTGACTTTGCCCCGGTGGGTATGTGTGGACCATTTTGCGTTGCCAAGTCCGGCTCCCTCGATCTTGCATGCGTAGACGGGGACCTTGAGGAACCGAATCATCTTGGCGATTGCAGGGGAGATGAAGCCCAGATGTCCGCTGGCATAGACGGTGCCTTCGGGGGCAATGTATACGGTGCCTTTCTGCTTCTGGACGACGTACTGGATCTTTCGCATTGCTTCAAGATCAGTTGTGAACTGGTATTTTGGGATTGCTCCGATTGCCTTTAGCCAGAAAGCAAGTTTCTTGAATGTAAAGAAATGATATGTTACCAGAAAGGAGATTCGTGCCGGTTTTACAGCACAGCCGATGAATTTGTAATCATGGTTGGAAGTATGGTTGCTGATAATCAGGGCAGGGCCTTTGACCCGCTCGCCGCTGGTAGTCAGATTGAACTTTCTCCTGCACATCAACGGAGCATAGATTCTGGCTCCGAGGAAATAGAGAAGCGCATTGGGACGCTTCTGCAAAACCGGCTTTTTTTTTGCTTTCTTTGATTTTTCTGGAACATTTTCACTCGGCATAGCTGAATATTACCATGTTTTGACTTAATATGCTTAACTTTTTTCCCGCTTTGTCTTTCCGATTTCCAGATCCGTTATTATCTTATCTGTTGTCGAGGGAAGAAATATGGAAAGCAGCTCTGGTATGGACAAGGATGTGATTAGGTGCATGAAGACCATGCGCGATGCCTTGCTCACACTCTGTGACTGCTTCCTAGTCAGAGCAAAAGACAACGACGAAGACCCCCTCTGGAAACGCTTCTACAGCATCCAGATGAGCTCCTACCTCATTTCCAAACGTAATCTTGAAGTCTCCGCACCCGAAGGCGACATGGTTCACGACCTCATCCGCGATACCTGGCAGAACCTCAAGGATGAGATTGAAACCTCTCAGTTCGGGCCGATTTCCAACGTTGACCAATGGTTCAAGACCATCAGGATAGACTTCCCGGTGGATCCTTTTGACGAAAAATGCACCTTCTTCCACCAGAAAATCTACTATTTCAGCCCGGCTGTGGGTCAAAAAGATACAAATAAGGACGATACCCCAAAGGCTGTGTCAAAGTGACACAGTTTTGTTCTTTATTTAGGTATTATTTCAATCTATTCAATAGAATTTCTTTATATTTAATTTCTTATTTATAAAGCAATTGATATTACATTTCGCTCAATTGGCACGGACCTTGCTTTTCTATGGGTACAGGAGAAACCTATGGCAAACATCAACGCAAACACCAATGAGAATTCAGCTCTCACCCTCTATCTCAGGGACATCGAGAAGATTCCTCTCATCACAAGGGACGAGGAATATGAGCTTGCGCTTAAGGCCAAGGCAGGCGACTCCTATGCACGTGAGCGCCTGGTCAACGGCAATCTGCGCTTTGTAGTCAGTATCGCCAAACAGTATCAGAACAGAGGTCTTCCGCTCATCGACCTTATCAGTGAAGGCAACATCGGACTGCTCACTGCAATCGACAAGTTCGAGCCGGATAAGGGCTATCATTTCATCAGCTATGCAGTATGGTGGATCAGACAGGCAATTCTCAAGGCCATCGGCGAGAAGTCACGTATGATCAGACTTCCTATGAACAAGAGTGCAGACCTCATCCAGATTCTTCAGGCTAAGAGCAACCTCGAGAAGAGCGGCATGGATGACGTGAGTCTCGACGACATTGCACGTGAGTGTGGAATGGATAGGAACGATGTTCTTGAAATCATGCAGATCGCTCGCGATGTATCAAGCCTTGATGCACCTGTAAGTGCCGGCGAAGATACAAGTTACGGCGACTTCATCGAGTGTGATAAGCCAAGACCGGATGAGGTTGTGATGACCGAAGCACTCAAGGCATCCGTCAACAGAATCCTCGATACGCTCTCAGAGAAGGAGAGGGGAATTATCAAGCTCCGTTTCGGTCTGGATAATCAGGAGGCAATGAGTCTCAAGGAAGTCGGTGAGATCTATCATCTGACAAAGGAGCGCATTCGCCAGATAGAAAAGAAGGTCCTTACAAGCCTTGCCGAGAATCAGGAAGTAAAGGAACTGAAGGCCTACATCGCCTGATTTCGGATTAACTAAACGCAAACGTTTGAGAAAAAGCTGGAAAATTTATGATTTTTCGGCTTTTTTTATTTGTCAATCAAGCAATTATGGGTATAAAATACCGTTTGTGGTTGACAGAACTGTTACGTTTGTGCAAAATCGTCTTGTTAATCAGAAATCTTATTAATTAAGGAATATGGAAATGGCAAAGAAAGTTACCAAATGGGTTTACTTCTTCGGCAATGGAAAGGCTGAAGGCACTTCCGGCATGAAGGATCTTTTGGGTGGAAAGGGTGCAAACCTCGCAGAAATGACAAACATCGGTCTTCCGGTTCCTCCCGGATTCACCATCAGCACAGAAGCATGTGATTACTTCTCTAAGCACAACGGAGAGTATCCTCAGGGAATGAAGGATGAGGTCCTCATGAACCTCAAGCAGCTCGAGAGCACCATGGGTGCAAAGCTCGGCGACAACAAGAATCCTCTTCTTGTTTCAGTCAGAAGCGGTGCTGCACAGTCAATGCCCGGTATGATGGATACTGTCCTCAACCTCGGTCTCAATCCGGATTCAGTCGATGCTCTTACAAAGAAGACCGGCAACGAGCGTTTTGCATGGGACAGCTACAGACGTTTCATCCAGATGTTCGGTGATGTCGTCATGGGCGTTCCCCACGACAAGTTCGAGGAAGCCATCCAGGACGTCAAGGACGAGGAAGGCCTTACATTTGACTACGAGCTCACCACCGAGATGCTCAAGAACCTCGTAAAGAGATACAAGAGAATTTACAAGAGATCAACAGGCGAGGAGTTCCCCGTCGATCCCTACGATCAGCTTTTCAAGGCTATCAATGCTGTTTTCCGCTCATGGAACAACGCCAGAGCCATCAAGTACAGACAGATGAATGACATCCGCGGACTTCTCGGAACAGCAGTCAACGTCCAGTGCATGGTCTTCGGTAACATGGGTGAGACATCCGGTACAGGTGTTGCATTCACACGTGACCCCGCCACAGGAGACAACCACTTCTACGGCGAGTATCTCATGAACGCTCAGGGCGAGGACGTTGTTGCCGGTATCAGAACACCGCAGTCCATCGAAACACTCTGCAAGGTCAACCCCGATGTCTACGATCAGCTCTGCAAGATCAGAGAGACTCTCGAGAAGCATTATCACGACATGCAGGATATGGAGTTCACAATCCAGGAAGGAAAGCTCTACATGCTGCAGACCAGAAACGGAAAGAGAACGATCTTCAGCTGGCTCAGGTCCCAGGTCGAAATGGTCGAGGAAGGCCTCATCGACAAGAAGACCGCTGTTTCCAGAGTTCCCGCAGGCGAGTTCAACAAGCTCTTTGCTCCGATTCTCGACCAGGCTCAGATCAAGGCTGACGGAATCAAGCCGCTTACGAACGGACTCAATGCATCTCCCGGAGGAGCATGCGGACAGGTTGTTTTCTCTGCTGAGGATGCAGAGGCATGGCATGAGCTCGGCAGGGACGTAATTCTTGTCAGAACAGAGACTTCTCCTGAGGATATCGGCGGTATGGCAGTTTCCAAGGGTGTTGTCACATGCCGCGGCGGTATGACCAGCCACGCTGCTGTTGTCGCTAGAGGTATGGGTTGCCCGTGTGTCTCCGGTGCAGGTGAGATCCATGTCGATCTGCCCACCAAGACATTCGAGGTCAACGGTGTTGTCGTCAAGGAAGGTGACTACATCTCCATCGACGGCTTCAACGGTGCTGTCTACAATGCAAAGATCCAGGTCAAGCCTTCCGAGATCGTTCAGGTTCTCGAGGGAACAATGAATGAGAAGGATTCCAACCTGTTCCAGAACTACAAGAAGTTCATGAGCTATGTCGATGAGATCAAGACAATGGGTGTCAGAACCAATGCCGATACACCGAAGGATACCCACATGGCTGTCATGCTCGGTGCAGAAGGTATCGGTCTGTGCAGAACAGAGCACATGTTCTTCGGCGGAAGCAGAATCGTCTCCATGAGAAAGATGATCCTTGCCAACAACCTCATCGAGCGTGAAGCTGCTCTTGCTGAGCTCCTTCCGATGCAGAGAGGCGACTTCGAGGCAATGTTCCGTGAGCTCAAGGGACTTCCGGCAAACATCAGACTGCTGGATCCGCCTCTCCACGAGTTCCTGCCCAACGACAGCACAACCAGACATGAGATGGCTCAGGCCCTCGGCATCAGCCAGGAAGAGGTTGCCAGAAAGGCTGCATCCCTGCACGAGTTCAACCCGATGCTCGGTTTCAGAGGCTGCCGTCTTGCAATCATCTATCCTGAGATTCTCAGAATGCAGGTCCGCGCTATCATCGAGGCTGCCATGAACGTGAAAAAGGAAGGCATCAACGTCTATCCCGAAATCATGATTCCTCTTGTCGGCAACCACAAGGAGTTCGAGTTCTGCAAGAAGCACGCAGAAGAAGTCATTGCTCAGATTTTCGAAGAGAGAAAAGAAAAGATCGACTATGAGATCGGTACGATGATCGAGGTTCCGAGAGCTGCCATCACAGCTGACGAGATCGCTCAGGAAGCAGAGTTCTTCAGCTTCGGTACAAACGACCTCACGCAGAGGACCTGCGGATTCACAAGAGATGATGCAGCAAGCTTCCTCGGACACTATGTCAATGACCCCGACAAGCAGTTCTACGAGTATGATCCGTTCGCAACAATCGATCAGGATGGAGTAGGTAAGCTCATGCAGACAGCTGCAAAGCTCGGCCGTTCCGTCAGACCGAACATCAGACTCGGTATCTGCGGCGAGCACGGTGGTGATCCGAAGACAATCGCCTTCTGCCAGACAGTCGGCCTGAACTATGTCTCCTGCTCACCGTACAGAGTGCCAATCGCAAGACTGGCCGCTGCACAGGCTGCAATCAACTGATTCATACTGCAGACTAAAGGGTGGAGCTCCTAGGGGCTCCATTCTTTTTTTCTTTTCTATTTACAAACAAACGGTTATTGTTTAATCTAATCATCGCACGCCAGATTAGCTCAGGGGTAGAGCAGCTCACTCGTAATGAGCAGGTCAAGGGTTCGATTCCCTTTTCTGGCTGAAAACAAGGGGCTGTAACAAAAGTCGGTCTTGCCGGCTGAGGGTTACAGCCTTCTTTTTTACCCGGGACCTACCATTTGTACTTGTAGTCTCTGGCCGTTTCATTCACTGATTTCGAGCGGGATTTCGACACTCTGTTCGCCAGTC
>JAFUXI010000001.1 GCA_017470995.1 Spirochaetales bacterium | reverse complement strand
ATGCAGTGCGGTTCTGCTATATTGTTCCATGGCGGTACCTGCCTTGTTTAGTGTGGTAACTAAAACTTAGCATGGTTTACCGCCATTTTCATTTCTTTTGTGCTTCTGTCTCAAATCCCCACATTTTCGGGCAAGAACCAAAAAGAAAGGCTGTACATTGTAAGTAGCTGGTTCGCCAGCTTGGGCTGGTCGGTAGACCCGGGTCCATCTCATAGCGGGTATGACACCCGCTTTTCTTTTTTTCGGGGTAATAATGAAAGAGCTGAGTATTTTCATTGATGAATCAGGAGATTTCGGAGATTATAAGCTTCATTCCTCATACTACATCATCTCTCTTGTTTGTCATGACCAGTCGATAGACATTAACCCCCAAATCAGAAAGCTAGAAGAGAGCCTCTCTTTCATTGGATACCCAAAACACTGTACACATGCGGGTCCAATAATCCGAAACGAACATGAATACAGGCGTGACACCCTGAAAAATAGACAAAGAATTCTAAAGGTTATTGCCTCGTTTCTCAGGCACATTGATGTTAACGTAGAAACTGCTTTTATCGAGAAAAAACAGACCAAAGATGTTGTTGACGCTACCGGCCGACTTTCCAAAGAAATCTCAGCCTTCATCAGAGCCCATTATGTGTACTTCCAACAGTTTGATGTTGTAAAAGTCTACTATGATAATGGACAAGTCGAAGTTAGCAAAATACTTTCATCTGTTTTTAATGCTCTTCTTGATCATGTAGAGTTTAGACGGGTTTTCCCATCTGAATATCGGCTGTTCCAGGTTGCAGATCTAGTCTGCACATTGCAACTGTTAAAACTGAAAGACGAGAGGCATGAGCTATCACGTGCTGAAAAACAATTCTTTTCCGATGCAAGGACATTAAGAAAAAACTATTTGAAAATCTTGGATGGAAAGAGATTTGATCGACCATAATGGTTTACAGTCTGTTGTCACTATTTAAGAGAATCAGGAACCGGTCACAGATGTGACCGTTTAGTAAGGCTTTTCCCCCACATCTTTTTTGTTTTTTTATGAATTGGTGGGGATTCTACACATAAATGTCAAAAAATGGCAAAAATGGTGTAAAGTTTCTGATTAAGCGGGGTTCAGTTGGGCATAAAAAAGACCAACCTTTCGGCTGGCCTTGTTTTTGTGGCTACTTTTGGGTCACTTGGTGCTTGCAGCGATGATGTCAGCCATGATCTGCTGGAGCTGTTCGAGGCTGTATTTACTGAGTTCTTGTTCCTTGAAGAGGTCAATGACGATGACGGCAAGCGGTGTGTTGTCTTCGCTGTTGATGAAGATAAGGTCGTAGAAGCCGGGATCCTCTTCTTGATAGACATAGAACGAACCCCACTCAAAGTTCGGATCCTCGGGCTTATAAAGATCAGCGTAGTACAAAAACTCGCCTTCCTCGATGAAGGATTTGGTGTAGACGGAGAAATCATCGGCATGCTTTGCGACACGGATGGAAATGCCCTCTGTTTTGTCGGTATCGGGATAAATGTAAATCCATTCGTTAAGATTGAAGATGAAGCTGATGTTTTCGGCAGCAGGTTCAATACCTCCAGCGTTAGATGTTTGGTTTCCGGCAAGGGCAAGGCCTCTGATTACAGGTTCGCCTTCCTGAAGCTGATAGAGAACACCCGGGATATTGGCACCGTCGAGGCCTTTGATATCAATGTCATAACTAATCGGCTCTTCAACCGGTTCCTCAACTACAGGCTCCTCTGCGGCGGGTTCTTCTTCAACAGGAGCAACCTCAACTGCTTCGATGACGGGCTCTTCCTCGACTGCCGTGGACTTGCAGGCGACCATTGAGAAAAGCAAAGCGAAAATCAGCGCAAACAGAAATGTCTTTTTCATAATTCCCTCCACCCTCCTGACGAGGATATCTGAATGATAGCACAGGCAGGCTATCTAAAAAGAAAAAAGTGTTTAGTACTGAATCGTGCGCTCAGCCGACGATCTTTTTGGCAAACTCTGCAACTGCCTTGAGGTCGTTCTCATCGGGCTTGCCCTTGTGGATGCCCTTGAACTCACCCTTGCAGTGGAACTCGCGCTCATCCATTGCAATGCCTACCTTTGAGGCCTCGGCCTTGATCTTCTTGTATGTGGAATTGAGCATGGCCGCCGATCCGAAATTGACGATTCTACCCACCTTCTCCTTGTCCAGTGACTTCACGAAGCTGCGCACTTCGGGATCGATCGTAAAGGCATAGTAGGAGTTGCCCAGAAAGAGGATGTCTACCGGCTCGGAAATCGGTTCTGAAATCGGAAGGGCCTCTGCCCCGACTGCCTTTGCAACTGCTTCTGCAAGCTTCTTGGTGTTTCCTGTCTTTGTGTAATACCTGACTGCTACTTTCATTTTTTCATTCTCCCTTTTATTTATGTTAGATTTTCAAGCATTTCCCTGATTGCATTTGCGCTGGGCGGGCAGCCTTTGACCGTATTGTCAAAACTGCGGGTACAGTTGCCTACTCCGATTTTGCCCTCTCTGCCTCGGAAAGACTGCCCTATGCAGACTCTTCTGCCTTCCAGATTCCGCAGCGTGCCGTTCTCGTCCATCCTGGCAAGGGCGTTTATCAGATTGGCATAGCAGGCAGAGCAGGCGCTCTCTGCATCGGTATATCTTTCCAGACGCCTTGCCCTTCCGGTGGATTTTGAAGGAAGGCAGATCGCATCCTTGAGTTCTATGGTTTCCAGCTTCGAGAGGTCACTGCGGCCTACTCCCATCTTTTCTGCAAGGCCTATGTAAGGAATGTCGGAGATATCGAAACCTATCTGCTCGGCGCAGAAAGAATCCATGAGAACAGGGTCAGTACCGGCAAGCATCCTGTAGGTGTAGACGGGCGTTCCGCCCTCCTCGAAATCCAGATCTCCGTTGATGTTGTCCACAAGCACGAAGTCGGGCTTTCTGATGGAGTTCAGGGCTGCTATGGGTTTATGAAGTCCCAGCGTGTGGAACAGCCTCTTGGATCTGTCCGAGAGAATCCCCTTCATGTTCTTCAGGGCACATGTCATCAACGTCTGGCAGTGCCCCTTGAGAACAGGCAGGTTGATCAGAAAGTCGGTTTCAAGGGCCTGCCTTGAAATCTCCATGGTTATTCCTGCTGCCGTGCGGCGCTCGTAGGCATCGTCCTTTACATCTACCAATGGAACGTTGTACTTCTCTGAGATATTGGGATATCCGTTGACGGCAAAGGCCCGCCTGGTGCTGTCGCCGACCCAGGAGCTCTCGATTATCCTGATGTCCGCAAAGCCGTGGTCCTGCAGGTACTCGATCACGGCCGTGACGATTTCGGTGTGGGTAACGGCGCCGTGGTCCGGGGTGGACGATGTTATCAGGTTGGGCTTGAGGGCAATGCTGCGTGTCCGGCTTCCGATCATCGAAGCCAGATCGACTGCATTCATGAGTTCCGTTGCCATGGCGGCAGCATCTTTTCCGTATGTTATGTAGATCTGATTGTCTTTCATGTCAGTCCGCGCGGTTGTTGACCACCAGCATCAGGTTGTTCATGTTCAGCGAATATGTGTACCTGGCATCGTCTGCAATGCTCATCATGAGCCTGATGCCCGACACTTCCGGGGCCCCGTCCTTGAATACATAGTGAAGCGGGTCGAAGGCACGGCAGTCGTCCCTGTATACAGGCTAACCGTCCTGTCTATCACTCTACCTATACCTCCACCTTATATAATAATAAGGATGACGATTTCCATTTCGAGTATGCCCAGTTCGACCAACTGAATTTCCAAGAGGAGATGATTGACAACCAGTT
>JAFUXI010000050.1 GCA_017470995.1 Spirochaetales bacterium | reverse complement strand
GTATGGCCAATGTTGATCTTGCGGTTCTCAATGACCATGAGCTTGATCTGAATACCACCATGATGTATCGGCATGAGGATTATGTGAAGGCCATCGAACTTGTCGGGGAAGGGAAGATAGAACTCAAGAAGCTTCAGAGCAAAGAGTTCCCGTTCTCACAGTATCTCGATGCCTACAGGTACATTGATGCAAACAGAGAGAGGACGATGAAGGTCCTCATCGATGTGCAGAACTGAATCAGGAAAACCGTCAAAATGTCTGATCAGAGTTTAGTTGATGATTTCATCAGGAAAACCTTCTCCGAAAAGTTATGTGTCAACCATGTTCAGATTCATCGAGGCAATGACCTTACTGCACACTATGACAGGCTCCAGAGACTCAGACTTCCGGTTTACTCCATTTCAAAGGGCGTTACGTCATGTGCGGCAGGTATAGCTGAAGCCGAAAACCTTATTGACCTGAACGAGAAAATCGTGGATATCTTTCCGGAGTATGTTCCGGACGATGCCGGCGAATATCTGAAGGAAGTGACTTTGAAGCACTGCCTCACTATGTCCGCAGGACAGAACGGCAGACTTTTCATGAACGACTCCTATGAGAGTCATACAGTGAAGGACTGGGTCGGGTATTTCTTTAATTCGGATTTTGTGAACAAACCCGGAACAAAATGGGAATACTGCAACTTCAATACCCTGATTGTCAGTTGTGCTATAGAAAAACGTGCGGGAACAACACTCCTGGAGTATCTAAGAGACCGTTTCTTCGAACCTTTGGAAATAGGTAACCCCGAATGGCGGACAATCCCGACAGGACAGACCAACGCAGGAGGCGGGCTTCTTCTCAATATCGATGACCTGTCGCGGTATGCTCAGCTGCTTTTGGGGTTCGGTTCTTTCATGGGAAAGCAGATTGTTCCAAGCGATTACATGAGAAGAGCATCGTCCTTTCAGATTGACAACAGCAGTCTGATGGCGGATGACAACAGAAAATACAGCGGATACGGATATGGCTATCAGTTCCTGCTTGATCCCGATGATGACGGATACAGAAGTGAAGGTGCATACGGACAGTTTGCGATTGCAATCCCCAGCAAGGAAACAGTCATAAGCGTCATGTCTCTTGAAGGGAATCAGAGAAGGGTCGGAACGCTTGTTTTCGAGATGCTGGTTGATAGAGTCTGAGTTATAAGATAGGGAAGAATAATGCACAGGATTGTGGAAAAGAGGTACGATGTGGCGGTCATCGGCGGCGGGCCTGGCGGTATTCCTGCTGCCATTGCCGCTGCAAGACGAGGGGAGAAGGTGATTCTTGTTGAACGCAATGCTTTTCTCGGAGGTGCCGCTGCAAGCGGACTGGGAATACTCGGGTATCTGGACAGAAATGGGAACAAGGCTTTGGGAGGAATTGCTCAGGAACTTGTTGACCGTATGTCGGTAATGCATGGTGCATTTGATCATGCAAGGTGTCCTGTTCACAATTCCATTACTGGAATATCGCCGGAAGTATTCAAGATAGTGGCCGTAGAGATGTGCACTGAGGCAGGTGTGGACATCCTTTTCAATAGCGAACTGCTTGATGTGAAGGTTGAGAACAATCACGTTAAGGCTGTGACCGTCTACGGCAAATGCACGGAAACGGTAGTCTATGCAAAGGTATTCATTGATGGTACTGGTGACGGCGATCTGGCCTACATGGCAGGTGCAGAGTACCACAAAGGGCAGGACGGAACCGGTCTTATGCAGCCTGCGACTCTTATGTTCACAGTGACAGACTATGACTTGGGGAGATTTCTGGACTGGGTGGAGAAAAACCCCACGGAATATGGAATTAAGGAACACTATGCAGATGAAACCTATTGCCCGGAATTCTTCAGGAGAAATCCCAGTCATTGTTTCATTGGATTGACAAAGACAATAGAGAAGGCGAAGGATGCCGGTGATTTCGATGTCCCGAGAAACCAGTGGATATACATCACGACACCAACTGAAGGGTGCCTTGCGATAAACACATCAAGAATAACCAACATCGATGCCTCTGATCCGTTTCAGCTGTCGGACGGGCTTGTTCAGGGCTACAGACAGGTCAAACAACTGGTGCGTTTCATGAACAAATATGTCCCGGGATTCGAGAACTGCAGGCTTTCTGGGATATCTCCGAATCTCGGAGTCAGGGAAACAAGGCATTTTGAAGGTGCCTACACGCTTAGAAGAAGCGAAATGTACAGCGATTATGTGAAAAAGAATGCCATTGCCCAAAGCGCATATAATATAGATATTCACAGCGGAAAAGCCAGCCATATAGATCTCACTCCGGTGGATGAGCCGTTCGGAATTCCATACGGATGTCTAGTGCCGAAAAGAATTGACGGCCTTCTTCTGAGTGGCAGAACAATCAGCTGTGATACCGAGACCTATGCGTCGGCAAGAGTGATGGGGCCTTGCATCACCGTAGGAGAAGCCTGCGGTGAAGCAGCTGCACTTGCTGTCGAAGACGGGTGTGATGTTAGGGATGTGGACATAGAAAAGCTTCAAGTGAGATTGAGATCCAACGGAAACACTTTCTGAGGTGCAAAAAATGAAGGGGACTTTTTTCCTGGGCGGCGGTGAATTCGAGACCAGAACGATGGCTAGTCATGATCTGGCGGATAACGAAGTTCTTGTGAAAGTATCGGCCTGTGGAGTCTGCGGAACCGATGTCCATATTTTCCACGGGGACAAAGGTTCTGCAGAAGTGGATCCTCCCGTGATTCTGGGGCATGAGATTTCGGGAATAGTGGAGAGGATCGGAAATAAGGTCTCAAGACTCAAACCCGGGGATCATGTTGCATTGGACCCGAACATCTACTGCGGTGAATGCCACTACTGCAGGATAGGGAAAAAACAGCTTTGCATGAATCTTCAGGCGATAGGGGTGACACGCAACGGAGGATTTGCCGATTACTGCTATGCTCCAGAGAGTCAATGCTTCCTTCTTTCGGATGAAGTACCTCTGGATGAGGGGGCCATGGCTGAACCGTTGGCATGTTGCATCCATGGAATGGATCGGCTTGGGCTTAAACATGGGGAAACGGTTTGTGTCATTGGCGGAGGTGCAATCGGACTTCTCATGGTTCAGCTTTCCAGACTTGGAGGTGCCTCGACCATCATCCTGAGCGAGCCGGTTGAGGAGCGTAGAAGGGTGGGGCTGTCTGTCGGAGCCGATTATGCCATAGATCCGACATCGCAGGATATAGGGAAAGAGGTCAGGAGAATACTCGGTAAATCCGGAGCGGACTGTGTAATCGAATGTGTAGGGAATGTCAAAGCGATAGAACAGGCGTTTCAGGTAGCCGATAAGGGGGCAAAACTGCTTTTATTCAGTGTCCCTAAGGCCGGATCGGAATATGCCTTGATTCTGGATGATGTTTACCGCAAGGAACTTACCATTGTCGGTTCGATGATCAATCCGGATACCCATCAGCGGGCGGTTGATCTGATAAACTCCCGTAAAATTGAACTGCGTAAGCTCATAACGCATCACTTTTCGCATGAAAAACTGAAAGAGGCCATTTTTATGCAGATGAGCTGTGAGTCTCTGAAGGTTATAGTCGGATAGGAGAAGGCTAATTAGAAAACTTTTTAAAACAGATTTAAAAAGTTCTTTACTTATGCCGATTCCTATGTTAGCCTTTAAGTGTAAGAAATCGGGTTTATCCCGACACAATAACAATTGGAGGAAAAAATGAAAAAAACAATTATTGCTATTCTAGTTGTTCTTGTTACTCTTGGATCAGTATTTGCGAATGCTGCCACAGAGCAGAAACAGCAGGATGTTACTGTCCGCATGTGGACATTTATCGACCCGGAGGGAACCGGCGGACGTAACGTCGCACTCAAACAGATGATAACTGAGTTTGAAGCAGAGAATCCCGGCGTACACATCGTTGTTGAGCCGAAGACCCATACGACAATGACTGCTGAGTTCCTTGCAGCAGCTTCAACCGGTACAGCTCCGGACATCATGTGGTGTTCATCCGGACTGCTGTTCGGATGCATTGCCAACGGACTTCTTGAGCCGTATGAGAATCTGTTCATGAAGGATTGGACACCTGAGCAGATTGCGGATGTCGATGACGCATTCTTCAAGTTCGGTTCAAAGGACGGAAAGCATTACACACTCTCTCTTTCCAAGAATGCAATCACTCTTTATTACAGAAGTGACCTTCTTGAGGCTGCAGGTTGCTCGGTTCCGACAACATTCGAGGAACTCTACGAAGTAGCCAAGAAGTGCACCGATCCTTCCAAGGGCGTGTACGGATTCGGAATGCAGCTCACATCAGGAGACTATCCTCTTGTGACAAACTACATCCTGTCCAAGCAGGGATCTCTGTTCCATGAGGACGGAACAGCCAATTTCGCAACAGATGCAGGCGTTGAGGCCATGCAGTTCATCAAGAAGTTCATCGATGACGGAATCACTCCTTATGAGGCAATCTCCAAGTCGGGTGAGGATATCAACCTTGAGTTCCAGGCAGGAAAGTACGCAATGATGGCTTATGGATTCGTCAGAGTCGGTCAGATCAAGGCCGGTGCAAGCTACGATCCGAGCTATGTCAAGGTTGCTCCTGTTCCGACAGGATCTTGGATTGACGGATGGCACGTGGGTATCTGGTCCGGATCAAAGGTCAAGGATTGGGCAGGAAAGTTCGTCGAGAAGATGTATGAGCCCGAATCAGACCTTCTTTGGGTCAATCTCGGTGCACAGGCTCCTGTCAGGCAGTCCACAAAGAACCTCGTTGAGATTACCGATGCCAATGACTACATCGCTGTTGCAGGTGAGATCTTCGGAACAGGTTACAATATTCCCAACGACAAGTCCTACGAAGGCGTGAAGGAGGCATTCTACGGTGCTCTCCAGAAGTACATCGTAAACGGAATGGATCCGCTGCAGGCTCTCAAGGAAGCAGAGGAGCAGTTCAACAAGACAAACAATCGTTGACATTCTGATACATGTTTGATTGAAGAAGGAGGGGACTGTCGCAGTATCTGATGACTGCGGCGGTCCCGGTTGTTTGAAGGAGGTGAATCGGTCATGAAAACGGCATTGAAAAGGAAGCGCAGTTTGCTTTCAGGTGGATATGTGGCTCCGGCTATGATCCTGCTGATAATGTTTCTCATAGTTCCTCTGTTCTATTCCGTCTATTGCGGCATGTACAGCTTCAAGTACATGAACAAGGGTGAATTCCAGGGACTGAAGAACTTCATCTACTGCCTTACCGATAAGATAATCCTGAATTCCTTTAAGACAACATTCATAGTAACACTGAGTGCAACTGCAATTTCCGTAGTTGTGGGTTTGCTTCTTGCCCTATGGATTGACCAGAAGCATGGTCTGTTCGCTTATTCGATCGAGATGGTGGGATTGATTCCCTGGGTCATCTCGATGGTTGT
>JAFUXI010000049.1 GCA_017470995.1 Spirochaetales bacterium | reverse complement strand
TTCCCGACTCGCAGGCAAGGTACTCTTCTCTGGTGGTCTGGGTCTTTGCGGCCATCTCATAGGTGGTCAGTCCCTCGATCTCCCTCAGTTCCTTGATTCTGGCTGCCATTTCCTGGATCTTGTAATCCAATCCCGTTATCTGTGCCATTAGTCCTCCAATTCCGGGTACTCTTTCAAAAAAAAATACCCGTCCCAAAGTTCCAATTCTTTGAGACGAGTATGAAACATACCCGCGGTACCACTCAAATTGCATTCCGCTTTCACGGAACACCACTCAGGCTCCAACAAGCCTTATGCCCTAACGCGGCAGGTTCGGGAAGGCTCTACTTACCCATCGGGCTTTCTGCCTCCGGCTCAGGAGTGACAGCCTTCTGCACTAGTTCCCCCGGCTCGCACCAAACGCCGTCTCTCTCATGGCTATCTGCAGACGCACTCTCCGTCAACGCTTTGTGGTTACTATATAAAGATACAGTATTTTGTGCAATAGGTTTCCGTTTCTGCCTATCAGATGAATCTTACTGAACCGGAAGCGGCGAAGTCTCCCTTTCCGTCAAACAGCAGGACATGATCTTCCTTGAACACGATGTTAATGATGGAATCCGAAGGATAGTCCACTGATCCGATCATGACACAGCTGAGCATCACATCCTCGCCTGCCTTGAGATTGAGAATGGTCTCCATTCCGGACGGCAGCGATGTATCGACCCTGACTTCGATTCCGTCTTTTTCGGTGACCAGGACATTCTCGGGTCTGACACCGATTGTGACTTCATCCAATTCTGCAGGAAGAACATCGGCAGTAGTGAATTCAAGCTTCATATCCTTGCATGTGAGAACACAGGTATGCTCATCCTTCCTCTCACCCTTGAAACTGATCAGGTTCATCGTGGGATTGCCGACGAAATCCGCAACGAACTTGTTCCTGGGTCTGTTGTAGACAGTGAGCGGAGGATCATACTGCTGAAGATATCCGCGATCCAGGAGACAGATCTTGGTTGCCAGCGTCATGGCTTCAAGCTGATCGTGAGTGACATACACGAAGGTTGCACCGGTCTCATGATGCAGTCTCTTCAGTTCAGCTCTCATCTCCATTCTGAGTTTGGCATCCAGGTTCGAAAGAGGCTCATCCATGAGAAGAACCCTTGGATTTGTAGCCAGGGTTCTGGCAATTGCAACTCTCTGCTGCTGTCCGCCGGAAAGCTCCGCAGGATACCTGTCCGGGAACTCCTCGATCTTGAGGAGCTTCAGCAGTTCCTTGACACGCTTATCGATATCAGCCTTATTCCACTTGAGGTTCTCAAGTCCGAAAGCGATGTTCTTATAAACGGTCATGTGAGGCCAGAGAGCGTAGTTCTGGAAAAGGAATCCTACTCCCCTGTCTTTCGGAGCGACATCGATGGATTTCTCTGAAGAGAACACGATCTTTCCGTCAATCAGGATTTCGCCTGATGAAGGCATCTCCAGACCCGCGATCTGTCTGAGAGTCGTGGTTTTTCCACAGCCTGAAGGTCCCAGCAGAGTGATGAAATCTCCGTCTTTGATATCCAGGGTGAGATTGTCGACTGCAACGAAATCACCGAATTTCTTTGTTATGTTTCTAAGTTCAATACTTGGCATTATGCTCTCCTTTCAACCGCCGATTCCCTTGTCGATGGAAGCTCCGGTCGTCTTGTTGACCAGCCAGTTCACGAAAATCACTATTATGACTATCAGCAGGTTCAGTCCGTTGGAATACTGGCTCCATCCCTTTTCGTTGTAGTAGTAAAGCAAGGTTGTCAGAACCCTGTTCTGCGGCGTGCAGAGCAGCACGAACAGAGACAGTTCTCTCATGCAGGAAATGTATGGAAGCAGGTAACCCGAAACGAATGAACTCTTCTGGATTGGGATGACCAGACGGGTCATTCTCTTGAACCAGCTGATACCTACGATTTCTCCGGCTTCTTCAATCTGATTCGACAGCTGCATCATGGAGTTGATGCCACTTCTGGACGCGAACGGCATGTACTTGACGGTACCTATCAGCGCAAGGATGAAGAACGTACCGTAAAGAGAAGGAAGAAGGAGCCTTCTCACGGAGAACATCGAGAGATAGATGGCAGAGAATGCCATTGCCGGCATCAGATAAGGGAAGAATGCCAGGCTATCGACTATTTTCGAAAGCCTTGTCCCCTTGCTTCTGACAATGCCGTATCCTGCAAGGAAGCCGAGCGTACCTGCTGAAACCGCGCAGACTACAGAAAGCTTGATGCTGTTCCACAGGGCCTTCCACAATGCGGGATTGAGAAGAAGTCCGGGCTCTCCGGAAGTGATAATTGCTCCGTTGTCCTTTCCGATCCAGAAGCTCAAAGTGAGGTTGGACAGCGAGTAGTTTCCGGGAACCTTGATGAGGGATTCAAGAGCAAAGGTGATCAACGGGAAGACCGATACCATTATAATCAGGAAGACCAGGATGCATGAAATCGGGGTCCTTCCCTTCTTGAGATTGACAAGGGCGATTTGCGAGCTCTTTCCCGTCACGGTCGTATAGTTCTTTCTGACTCCGATGACTCTTTGGTTGAATGCCAGGATTCCGACGCTTATCAGAATCATTATCAGAGCCATGGCATAACCCTGTCCGGGAGCAACTCCGTCCATTGTCCTGTAAAGCTGCATCGTGAGCACCTGGTATCTGACCGGCAGACCGAGGAATGAAGGAACGGCGAATGAGGACATGGCCGAAGAGAAAACGAGAAGGAATGTGGAAAGAACCGCCGGCATGATCATCGGGATGGTGATCTTGAACAGCATTCTTCTTCTTGTGGTACCCAGAAGCTGGGCGGCCTCTTCCAGATTGGCATCGGCATTCCGGAGAATTCCTCCTATCATGATGTAGGCGAAAGGTGCGTAATGGAGACCGGTTACCAATGAAATCGGGAAAGCGCCGTAGGCAAGCCAGTTTGGCGTCACGATTCCTGTCAGAGCCGTGAACAGACCCTGGGAGCCTCCGACGAGGCTGTTCTTGAATATGTTTATCCAAGCCAGGGCGAGAGTCCATGACGGCATTATATAGGGAAAGATGAAGAGACTGGAAAGCAATTTCTTCCATCTGAGATTAGTCCTTGTAATGAACCACGCAAAGGTTCCGCCGAACACAAGCGAAACGAAACAGGCTGCGAGCGAAGTAACAAGTGAGTTCAGAAAAGGCCTGTAGAACAACTGGAATGAGTTCTTGTCAAACAGGACTTTCATCCAGTGATCAAGAGTAAAAGACCCGGCGGTGAGCTGAAGTCTTCTGGCCTCACTCACATGCACCGTAACGGTATCCTTGATCATGGAGAACATCGGGAAAAGTGTCAGGTATCCCAAAGCAAGAAGCAGTACTACCAGAATAACATTCTGAGGCTTCTTGAAGAAGGACTTAAACTTAAATGCTATTTTCATATCGGTTCTCTATGACGACATTAAAACATGGCTGCCGAACCGGCAGCCATGTACTGAGCTGATTGTGATTACAGGATCGAAACGATGAACTGCTCGACCTCGTATCTGTGAGCTGCGAGGAAATCGGGATCCTCGATTACGAGAGTCTTTTCCCAGTCAGCGATTGTGAGGGTGTCCTCCGAGCTTCCGAGGATCGGGCTGTTGTCTCCGAGTGTATCCATCGGTGCCCATCCCTCTTCCGTGTATGCGAACTCCATGAAGAGCTTTGCTGCATTCGGATGGGCACAGACCGATGTGAGAGCGGTATAGATCGGATACATGAATCCGTTGAAAGGTACCATGTCGTAATCGACGGCAAGGGCAAGATTCTTCTCAGAAGCATTCCTGAGCTTGTTGATCGTGAAGAGACCGTAAAGCTGGTTTTCCTGTCCCTTAGCACCGACAGCCTCGCAGATCTTGGAGTCGGAAGAACCGAGAACAGAGTTGGCAAGGAGCATCTTGATGAACTCATAACCGGCGTTCGGAGTGGTGAGGACAATATCCTTTCCATAGAGATCCTTATAGGCCTGTGCAAGCTTTGCTGCCCACTCATCGCTTGTAAGCATGACGAAGAAGTTCATTCCGACGCTTTCCTTCTGGGGGTCCTTGTACTGGACCTTGCCCTTCCACTGCGGCTCGGTAAGCTGCCAGACATTTGTGACATTGGTTTCGCCCTTCTCATCATTGAAGATGAAGGCCTTGATGTTGAGGTCGTATACGAGAGGATCGGAATACTGTGAAGGAATTGCTGCTGCAACTGATGCAGGAACATACTTTGTAACATATCCCGTGTCGAAAAGCTCTGTCAGAACTCTTCCGGAATCCTGAGCAAAGATGATGTCGGCACCCTGACCGGCCTTGGCCTCTGCTGTGACCTTTGTAATCATCTCGGAATCGCTGAGCTGTGTGACCTCAGTCTTGATTCCATACTTTGCCTCAAAAGCTTCTCCGACTTTGGAGCCTCTTGATGTAAAAGTATAGACTGTAAGGCTACCTTCTGCCTGAGCTGCTGCTACGAGCTCCTCATGTGTCATCTCTTTCTCAGCAGAAGCTGCTTTCTGAGTCTCTGATGCACCATTTGCAAAAACACATCCGGCAAAGAAGACCAGGATTGAAAACAATACAACGATTTTTTTCATGACAAACTCCTTGTTTGATTTTATTTCATGTTTATTCTGAATCCACTTTTCTAATCTGTCAAATATTTTTTCGTAATTTTTTCACTTTTTTTTCGATTTTGCTTGCGAAAACACCCAGTATGGCTTTAAAATTTAAGCAGTTCGTGAAAAAATTTCATAAAACTGCCTGTTTGTGCGTGTCAAACAAGCATATAAGGGGAAGACTGAATGGCAGCGGTGGACACACTGTTTGAAAAAACGCTGAGCGGAAGAAAAGCCCAGGAACAGAAAGTGATGGCTTTTCTTCGCTCAAATGAAGCTTCGATAATGGATCTCTCCGTTTCCGAGATAGCAGAGGGAGCCGGGGTAAGCTCCCCTACTGTCGTGCGATTCTGCAAATCACTCGGATATGAAGGGCTGAAGGATTTCAAGTTGAACTTCCAGGCTGAAATCAGAAAGGAAAGACTAATCAAGGAACCCGTAACATGGGAAAGCACTGACGAAATATTAAAAACCCTTATGAAAGAGAAATCGGTCTATTCCGTGCAGAGCGTCTTCTCCGAGGAAAACATGGAAGCCATCGACAGGCTTTCCGATGCGATAGTAAAGGCAGACAATATAGAAATAATTGGAATGGGCGGTTCGGGCATCATAGCGGAATATCTTTTCAAGGAACTGCTCAGATACGGCAAGAAGGTGAGCCTTTTCAGCGATCCCTACATGACGGCACACAGCATCGTGGGAAGAACCGAGAATGACATCTGCATAGCAGTCTCATGCTCCGGTACGAACAATGATGTCCTGATAGCTGTAAACAAAGCAAAAAAAGATGGAAAAAAGATTTATTCCATCACAAATAACGGAGAATCCCCACTCGCAGAAATGTCCGAAAGCTTTATCAGGTCATGTATCGTAACAGGATTCATGGATGAGGGAAACGCCTTCTCAAGGCTTTCACAGTTCACGGCAGTCAATCTGATAACCCTGAAGACCGCCCTGAGGCTCGGAAGAGAAAGCACGGAATACAGAGACAGCTTC
>JAFUXI010000048.1 GCA_017470995.1 Spirochaetales bacterium | reverse complement strand
GCAAAGGAGGCAAGTCTGGAGCCTGGGTCTTCGACAGGGCGTTCGAATGTATCAGCGAGATAAGGAAGGCAGTCGGTGACGACATCCCCATCATCGGCATGGGAGGAGTTTCCGACGGAAGCCAGTGCGCCAAGCTCATCCAGGCCGGAGCGGACGCAGTCGGAATAGGATCAGCTCTGGCCCATGTGGGTCAGAAGAACTGGAGCGAATACTTCAGATCGGTCCGCCTCGAGGCCCAGAAGATCCTGGACAATAGGGATACCGAATTCAGATCCAGGTCCATGCTCTCAGGCGGCAGGACCATGGAATACAAGGCTTTCAAAGTCACTGACAGAAAGCTTCACTGCGAAGACACGCTGCTTCTGACCCTGGACGGAAAGATGGCCTCCTTCAAGGCCGGCGAGTTCGTCTTCCTCTGGATTCCGGGAGTCGGCGAGAAGCCCTTCAGCGTAGCAATCCCCGATCCGCTTACATTCATCATCAAGAAACGAGGGGTCTTCACCAAGGCGGTATTCGACACCCTCAAGGTCGGAGATACCATCATGCTCCGCGGCCCTTATGGAGCCGAGGCCGATACCCCGAAGACCGGCAAAGCCATCATCCTTGCCGGCGGTACCGGAGAAGCCGTGGCCTTTCCGCTTGCACAAAAACTCAGGGAACAAGGAACCTCGATGAGCTTCCTTGTAGGTACCAGTGTCGAAGGAAACAATGGCATATTGGACAAAGAACTCTCGCAATTCGGTAAGTATCTCTGTGTTTCAGACCACGGAAAGCCCGGAAGAATCCTTGACTATCTTGAGGATGAAATCAAAGAGCAGACCAAGGATACTTCCATTGAGGACATAGCATTCTATCTCATCGGACCTGAGGTCTTCATGAAGATCGCCTCGACAAAGCTTCTGGCAGCAGAAGCCGATCCGAACAAGGTTCTTCTTTCCATGGAGCGCAATTCGATGTGCGGCATAGGGCTGTGCGGCGAGTGTTCCTGCGGCGGCCATCTTGCCTGCCAGTGGGGAACCTTCATGAGATTGGATTTCCTAAAGAAGGAGAACGTACTGTGACCGATGCCCATGTCCATTTCAGAGACTGGAACCAGAGCAACAAGGAGACAATCCTCCACGGCATGCTCACCGGAGCCAAGGCAGGCTTCGATGTCTTCTTCGACATGCCAAACTGCAATCCTCCTCTGACCGACAGGGCGACAATCGAAAAGAGGTTGGAAAAAGGTCTTGAAGCAGAGCAGGAAATCAAGAAGCAAGGCTATGATGCCCATTACCATGTTTACTGCGGCATAACCGAAAACACGGAACAGATCCGGGAAATGGTTTGCACATACAACGACCTGTTTCCCCGCGTCTGCGGCCTGAAAATGTTCGCATCCCAGTCAACGGGAAACATGGGCATTGTTGATGAAGACAGCCAGAGGTCTGTCTATCGGACTCTGGCAGCAGAAAACTACACAGGCATCATTGCTGTCCACTGCGAGAAGGAAAGCCTCTTCAGACTGCAGGAAACTGCACATAGCAGAAAGCGCCCGGCAGAAAGCGAAGAACAGTCCGTTAAAGACCAGATCCGCTTTGCAGAGGATGCCGGATTCAAGGGCACATTGCACATAGCCCACATCAGCACCGAAGGCGCCCTGAACGCAGTAAGGGAAGCCCGAAAAAGAAACATCATCAAAATCACCTGCGGTGCCACCCCGCATCATATCCTTCTGAATTCAGATTCGGAAACCAACCTAGTTAAAATGAATCCCCCGCTCAGACCCGAGTCGGATAGGCTTGCAGTCTGGAACGCCCTCTTCGACGGGACCATCGACTGGATTGAAAGCGACCATGCCCCTCACACCATTGAGGACAAGAAGAAAGGTGCAAGCGGACTTCCGGGATTCGAAGGCATGCTTCTGACCATCAAGAAGCTCAGGGAAGCAGGAATGAAGGAAGCGAGACTTGAAGAACTGCTGTGCACAAATGCGCTGAAAGCCTTCGGAATCAATGAGAAAACAAAACCTGTTCCCGAGATAACAGATCAGATGATAGAAGAGGCAAGAAAAGCCTACCCCTTCTCCGCCTGGAATCTTTGAATTCTTCATTCAGGAAAAAATAATCCGTCCTTGACTCTGGCATAGTTGGGACGGATTATAGTATCAACCTATTTTCAATAGCTGTCAAGTTTTTGACTGTCAGATACGCTGCATGCTCTTGAAGATGTCTTCACGCTGGAGCTTGACCTGAACCCCGATTTTCTTTCCCAGTTCCTCAAGGTCCTGGGAAAGTGTCAGGAACTCCCTGGAAGCTGCAGAGGTATCAACAACCATCATCATGTTGAAGAATCCGCCTACGATTGTCTGAGAGATATCCTCGATGTTGACATTGTTCTCATAGAGATATGTGGTGACTCTGGCGATTATGCCGGTTTGATCCTTTCCTACGACAGTGATGATTGACTTGCTCTTTTCCATAGCTCGGATTCTACCTACAGAAACTTTTTATTGCAACAGTTTCAGAAAACCTTCCCTATCCAGAGGTTCCCTGTCCTTATTGTCGGAATACTCTCCGGTCAGGTTGGCCTCAAGGCTCCAGATGCACATGTCGATGTCCTCCTGCCTGCTTCCTATGTGGCAGCTACCCAAATCGATGAAACCGTTGATCCCCTTGTTGTCGGCAAAGATATTGGAAAGGCAGAAGTCACCGTGGCAGAGCACTTTTCCTTCTGTATTACCATCTGCAAACGGACAATCCCTGATATCCACTTCCCAAAGCATCTTCAGGGCTGCGGCGGCAGTCTTGGTCAGGCGGTTGCGGTTGTTCAGGATCACCGGGTCGCAGAGCATCCTGCCCTTGAGCTTCTCCATAAGTATATAGGTCTTTCCGTCCTTATGCTCACAGGCAAGGACCTTCGGAACGGGAAGCCTGTCCTGCAGCCATGTCAGAGCCTGCTCTTCCCGCTTGGCTTCGGGTCCATCGCTTTGGATCTTCAGAATCATGTCATCAAAGGCCAGGATTCTGGCTTCGGAGCAGCCGATATTCTCGGCCTGCGGCAGTTTCTCAAAAAGGTCAGGACGGTTTCTGATTGTATCAATGATAGCCTGAATCGTTCTGAATCTTCTGATTTCTTTAGCATTTCCTGATAATAGAACCTCAGGAACCTTCTTCCCGTCGAATTCTTCCGGGTGGGTGTACTGCGGGTATTCGAGAATTCCGTTCTCAAAGGATTCATCTTCTGCAGATCCCTCCCTGAGGGTTTCGGGCAAGAGTCTGACCACGCTGTCGCAGACAGCCATGGCGGCGATCTCCCCGCCGGTGAGGATGTAGTCTCCGATTGAAATCATCTCATCAATGTAGTCCTCGATGCGGGCATCGGTACCCTCGAAGTGTCCGCAAACAAGAGCCAGATGATCCATGTGGGAGAGCTCGTGGGCCTTCTTCTGATCGTACGGTCTGCCCTTGGGAGAAAGAAGAACGACGTGCGTTTTTTCCGTCCTTGTTGCCGCTATGGCCCTCGATGCGGTATCGACTCTGAGCACCATGCCCCTACCCCCGCCGTATGGGGAATCGTCAATCTTCCGGAACGAGCCTTCGGCATAGGAGCGAATGTCCACGATCTCGAGGTCGAGGTTGCTTCTCTTTCTTGCCTTGGTGATTACCGGGGTCCTGATGAAGCTGTCGAATGTATCGGGACAGATTGTAAGGATACTTATCTTCATCGGCATCGGTCCTTCTTCAGGTCCAGAAAACAAGGAAGCGGATCGGCAAAGCCCTCCGGGAAAGGCTGGTCCCTTCTGAAATCGGGAATCCAGAGGATCTCGTTGTTGCTGGTCTCCTGCACGAAACCGTCGATATCAAGTTCATCCACCAGATCCAGGAGCATGGCGTACTCTTGCTCGGTAATCTTCGGGAAACCGGGATCATCTTTCGGCGGCACGAACTGGACCATCAGCGAAAGCAGGAAGTTGTCCCTGAAGTTGTCGGCAAACCAATGAAGGAAATCGACGGTGGCATCTATTGTTCCCGGAAAGACCAGATGCCGCACCAGCGCCCCCTTGAGGCCGTGCTCCAGATCAGTAACAGGATGTCTGCGCTTGAGGAATTTCATGACCGGCACGATGGCCTTCGAGTAGGACGCAAGACCGCAGAACCGCGAGGCGACATCGCTGCTGAGCGTCTTGACGTCTATCAGATAGAGGTCGATGTACGGATCGATCAGCTTCAGAGCCTCAACGCTCTCGTAGCCGGAGGAGTTCCAGACTATGGGAAGGGTCAGCCCCTTTGCCTTCGCAGTCTTTATGGCTTCGATTATGGACGGAATGAAATGCGTTCCGGTAACCAGGTTTATGGATGCCGCACCGAAGGCCTGAAGCTCCAGCATAAGCGCAGACAGCTCTTGCACGGAGAGTTCCACCCCGTCCCAGCCCTTCTGGCTGATCTGGTAGTTCTGGCAGTACTGGCAGTGAAGCGGACAGCCGCAGAAGAATATCATCCCGGATCCCTTTTCTCCTGAAACGGGAGGCTCCTCTCCCCTGTGAAGGCCCGACCATGCGATGCGCACGGCGGCACTCTGGGCGCAGCGGCCCAATTGGCCGGCATTCCGGTTCACCTTGCAGAGGTTGGGACAGAGAGTACAGCAGTCATAGAGCAAGGATAATTGTTCTTCCATATCTTGACCCTTGAAGATAAATATATCATTTTAACTGTCATGAGCATATCGTCATTTTTCAGAAAGCTGTTCGGAAAGGAACCGGCCCAGACAATAGAGACTCCCATACAGGCTGAGGAGCCAAAAAAACCCGAGGAGAGGTTCATCCTCTGCATAGACGGCGGCGGAATGCGCGGGATAATTCCCGTGGTACTGCTCCAGAACCTCGAGCGTGCGATCAGGGCAAACGGCGGGAAAGCGGATCTGGCATCGTATTTCGACCTGATTTCGGGAACTTCCACGGGCGGACTGATCTCGCTTGCCCTCACATGCGATTCGACAATCCTTCACAAGAACCTGGAGGACGGATCCAGCCAGATCAATCTCACTGCCCTTCTGGACAACTACATGACCATGGGAAGCAGGATCTTCCAGGCGAACACCTCGATCTTCGGACTTCGGCAGTTCGTTTCGGACAAGTACACCTCGGAAGGCATCCAGTCCCTGAGCCAGAAATGGTTCGGAACCGCAACGATGGATAATGCAAAGATCCCGACCCTGATCATGGCCTATGACCTTGCAAACGGTCAGCCCCAGATGATCCGCAGCTACGCGGATGAGCGCAATTACCCTGCATGGGTAGCGGCCAGGGCAACAAGCGCCGCCCCCACCTTCTTCTCGCCCTGCGAGTATGCCGGAAAGCTTCTCGTCGACGGCGGAGTGGTTGCGAACAACCCTGCCATCTACGCCTACTTCGAAGCCAAGAAGCTCTACCCCGAATGCTCGAGGTTCCACATCCTTTCCTTCAGCACCGGCGGAAGCTACCATACCATGGACAGGGAGTCGACCAAGGGGCTGATGAACTGGGCGGATCAGGTCTCTCCCTTGTTCGATACCGCACAGAAGAGGACCACGGAATACGTTCTCACGAACCTTGCGGATGTTGATTATGTGAGAATCGACAACCCGCTTTCAAGGCCTATAAAGATGGATGAAACCAATCCGTCAACCTTGAGATACATCAAGGGCGAAGCAGAAAACAATGCCCTGATGTATGATAATACTTTGGATTCTTTTGCAAAACTTCTGATACAGAACATGGAGAACAGGAAAAATGCATCCGAAACAGGAAGAGCTTGAGAACAAGCTTTCACAACTCTGCCAGGCCCTGGACAATCATCTCGAGGACAAATTCGGCGAGCACTACAGAATTCATCCGAATCGCCTCAAGCGCGGCCAGGCCGCAAATCCCACGTTCGACGGGCTGTTCTCCACGTCGCTGGCATTCACCCTCGGTTACGGATCCCAGTACGGCCGCGGCTATGTGATGAACGTGGAAATCAGAACCCTGGACAAGGTCTCCCAGTACGACAGGGCACACATAGAGGCCGATGCATTCAAGTTTGTCAGCGAGAATCTCAAGACATTCATCCCGGACAACGATCTGGATATCGTGCATGACGGAAACGTCATGAAGGTCGTCGGGGACTTTTCACTGGGTGAAGTCTGATCAAAGTGTCAGTGCGCCTATGGCGGACCCGATTGTAGGACTGTTCTCTATCTGGGTAATGACAGCCCTTCTGCCCTTTTCGGAAAGGAAGGCCTCAAGGTACTCGGTGGTGTAGTTCTTCAGGAATGCCGTCTTGTGGAATGTGGTTCCGTCGGCGTTGATCAGAACCGGATGATCCTCGTCCTTGCCGTAATCGGTAATCAGTACCGCAGATGCCAGGTTTGCGGCAGTGAGCTTTGCAGCCCTTGCTATGAAGGATCCCAGAATTTCGAACAGGGTATCGTAATCCTCTTCCTCAGAGGCAATTTCAGCCAGAATGCTGCCTTCTTCCTCCAGCAGGAACTCGTTCATCTGGATGGTGGTGAGGCCTGCGATAGCCGAGAAGGCTTTTCCGAAGCCCTTGGAGAAAAGGCCCTCTTCCACTGCCTTGGAGATGACAAGATAGGCAAGCGGGCCCAGATAGACGCCGCTGATCATCTTCTCGAAGCAGTAAAGCTCGGGCTCCTTGGTGGTGTTGAGGAAGGCGCGGTCGATATCTCCCAGACAGATGTCCAGACAGCCGGACTCGACGTTGATGATCTGGTTTCCCTCCCTTGGGATGGAAGGATCGAGTTTGGTGATGTTGGAGACCTTCTCGATGTATGCGGTGTTGGTTCCCGTTCCCAGGATGAATCCTATGCAACCGTCATAGGAGCCCTTTGTGTTCTTGGCTTCGGCGGCAAGCAGCGTCGCAACGGTATCGTTGAGGATCATGACCTTCTTGTTCGAAACATCGTACCCTCTTGAAGCCAGCTCGTTCAGTATCTCCCTGCCCAGATGCTTGCCCAGGACATCGGAGGCCTTGATTTCCTTGGAGAAGCACTCGGGGATGCCGTCATGGTCCGGAAGAATGGTTGCGGCATAGGAGAAGCAGAATCCGATCCTGTCGCTCTTGTCTATCAGACGCTCGGTCTCGTCTGCGATGATCGAGAAGAACTCCTTGGCACTCACTTCCTTATCGATGCCGGGCATGCGGCTTCTCTTGAAATCGCTGATCACGGGATTCAGATCCTGGTCGAAGGTCACCAGACAGGTCCGGAAGTTAGTTCCGCCTGCATCTATGACTATAACCTTCTCGCCCTTCTTGGGCACTGCATCCGGAGAACAGAAGCTGGGAATCATCGCCAGCGAGCTTTTCTTGCCTGCAAGGCCGGCTTTCATCTCGTCCAGGAAGAGGTTGCACAGCTCGTCCATGCTGATTTCATCTGCATTGAGATTGTGTCTGTTGAGGAATTCTTCAACCTGTGTTTTCATTTCGCCTCCGGGGCTTCACATGCGGAACTCGCCGTTCTGGTAATGGAAGCCGTTGATCAGATATATCCCGTCAGAGCGTATCACGATGTCCCCGTTCTCTGCAACAGACATGTCGAACGAGCCGGACATCGACATCGGCCTGGGCATATCTGACCCGAAGACCTGCATATCCACGTTCAGGGCTATGCTCTGACCGGTATCCTCCCTGGTTGACCAGATTGTCAGGACATCGTCGAGCGTTGCGCCCTCGGGATATTCGAAGGAGATGGAGCCGGAGAGCAGATAACCTCCGGAATGGTATCCTCTGGTGGACATGGCCACATAGACGGCGCTCACGAGGGGATTCTCAACCGCGCTGTTCAAAAGCGACATGAGGGCTGCGAAGAACCCGTAGCCACTGTCGGAAGGCGCAAGGGCATCGGCATATTCGGATGGATCTGCAAGGAAGTATGCGATTCTGAGCGGAAGCTGGGATTCGCGGTCCAAAGATACGGTGCAGCACGGAAGCGAGATATCCGTATCGGTGCATGAAGTGACCAGGGATGCGGAGATGCAATCCATTATTACCGTCAGGGAAGAACTAACCTCCTCCGTGGTGGGAGGAGTTTCCGTATCTTCAGCGAAGAGGCTATTAAGGAGCAACAGTGATACCAACCCAACTATCGTTAAACGTCGTATCATCTTATTACAATAATAAGACTCTCCGAGCTATGTTTTCAAGGTTTTTTGTGCTAAATTGGTAAATATGAAGAACGAAGAAACCTTTTTCTGGTACGATCTTGAGACTTTCGGGCTCAATCCGTTCTATGACAGGATAGCCCAGTTTGCAGGACAGCGCACGGACCTGGACCTCAATCCCATCGGAGACCCCGTCATACTCTACTGCAGACTCTCTGCCGACTACATCCCCGACCCCGCCGCCTGTCTGGTCACGGGAATCACCCCCAGGATCGTCAAGGACAAGGGCCTTCCGGAAAGCGAGTTCATCGAGAAGATAAACGACATCTTCAGCGTTCCGGGCACCTGCGTGTGCGGCTTCAACTCCCTCAAGTTCGATGACGAGTTCATCCGTAATGCGCTGTACCGCAACTTCATCGATCCCTATCAGCGCGAATGGAAGAACGGCAACAGCCGCTGGGACATCATTGACCTGGTGCGCGCCTGCCATGATTTCAGGCCCCAGGGGATAAACTGGCCCAGTCCCAGCGACAAGGGCAATCCGGTCTTCAAGCTCACAGAGCTCACCGCAGCCAACAACATCGATCAGATAGGCGCCCATGATGCAATGGTTGATGTCAATGCAACCATAGCGGTGGCCAAACTCATCAGAAAAACCAACCCCAAGCTCTTCGACTACTATCTCAAGCTAAGGAGCAAATCAAAGGTCAGGGACCTGCTCAATCCGCAGGATACACCCCGGCCGATGCTCCATACATGTGCCGCATTCACCAACCCCAACGGTTGCACCTCTATGATCGTTCCGATAACCCCACACGTGAAGAATGAGAACCAAATCATAAGTTTCGACCTGAAACAGGACATCACTCCGCTTCTCTGCGCCAAGTCGGAGGACGTGTTCAGAGTCCCCGGAGTCATGAGGATAGCCATCAACAAGGTTCCGTTCCTGGCCGAGACCAACACGCTTTCGGAAGACGGTTACGAGCGCCTAGGAATAGACAGGAAACTCTGCCTTTCCAGATACGACGAGATAATCAGACACCGCACCGAGCTGATCCTGAAGATCCGCTCCAACGACAAGGACGAGTTCGACAATCCGGACGACGTTGATTTCCAGATCTATTCCAAATTCTTCAGCGACTACGACAAGCGCCTGTTCTCCGCAGTCCGGAAGACCCCGCCCGAGCAGAGGCTCAATCTGAAGCTGGACTTCGAAGATCCCAGATGTCCGCAGATGCTCTGGCGCCATGTCTGCCGGAACTATCCCAGGACCCTTGATCCGGAGAATCTCAAGAAGTGGAAGTCCTTCTCCTCCACCCGGCTGCTCTGCCCTCCGGGAAACCCCATCAACGACATAAACTTCGTTTCGAGGAAGATCGAGGAAAGACTTTCGGACACCTCGCTGGAGCCCTCAAAGAAGCAGGTTCTGGCCGAACTCAAGGATTATCTGTTGCAACTGAAACACTACGTGGGCCTGAATTGAAGCCTTTGTTGTATTCAATCCCGTTTTGCAACATTTTATAAAGATTTTTGTTGCATTTTCCGTCGCATTATTTTTAAAATGTATTGTTTGTCCTCTCCGAAATCAATATGATATAATCATAAATACACTGAGGGAGCCCGGTGGCTCTTATCCGGGCCCCAAAACCAAACAGGAGACGGAAAATGAAGAAAACACTGGTTATCGTTCTTCTCGCACTGCTCGCAATGGGCATGGTCTTTGCAGCCGGTTCACAGGAAGCTGCAGCACCCAAGGCAAAGGAAATCAAAGTTGCTCTGATCATCGCCAACACCATCGATGACAAGGGCTGGTGTCAGGCAATGCACGACGGAATCAATGAGGCAATGGCCGAACTTCCCGCCGGTACAGTAGCAGCATACAAGCCGGTCGAAAACACAGACCCTGCAGATGCAAAGACAGCTATCGCAACCTATGTTGCACAGGGCTTCAACATCATCATCCTGCACGGATCACAGTACAGATCAGTCGTCGAGGATGTCTATAAGGATTATCCTGATGTCATGTTCGCTTTCGGAACAACCACCGACATCATCGGCAGCAACGTATTCAGCTACATGCCCCAGTCAGAGGAAACAGGTTACCTCTCCGGTATTGTCGCAGGTCTCACCACAAAGGCCAACCAGATCGGTCTGGTAGGACCCATCGACGGCGGTGACTCTGCCCGCTACAACAGAGGTTTCGTCCTCGGCGTCCAGGCAGTCAACCCCAATGCAAAGATCACTGTAACCCACATCGGAAGCTTCGGCGATACAGTCAAGTCCGGTGAGTTCGCAGAGTCCCTCATCGCAGCAGGAAACGATGTTCTCACAGGTTCCTCACAGCAGGCTCTCGGTGCTCTCAGAGCTGTTGCAAGCTATCCCGACAAGGACATTTGGTGGGTCGGACAGGACATTGCACAGATCGGTCTCGATGAAGGCTACAAGTGCATTGCAGCATCCTCCTACAACTACAAGGCAGTCCTGATCGGACTGGTCGATGCCTTCAAGGCCGGCAAGCTCGGCGGAGACCTCATCCCGATGAACTTCAGCAACGGCGGCTTCATCTGGGCATGGAACGACAAGTGCGCAGACAAGATCACTCCGGAGATCAAGAAGGCAGTCGAAGACAAGATGGCTGAGTTCAAGGCCAAGGCAGACCTCCTCTCCAACTGGGCGGATGTCGACTACTCAAAGCTCTGAGTTCTTCAGCAATTACAGATGTGCAGGTCCATGTGGCCTGCACAATTTTTAATCAGACATTACCGACGGAATCAGATGGCAAGATTCGATAAAATCACAGAGCTCCGTGTGGAGCACATTACAAAACGCTTTCCCGGCGTCCTTGCAAGCGATGACATCTCCCTGAGCGTTGGAGAGCATCAGATTCTGGCCCTGGTGGGCGAGAACGGAGCCGGAAAGACAACTCTGATGAACATAATCATGGGTCTGTACCAGCCGGATGAAGGCAAAATCTTCATCAACGGGCAGGAGGTACAGCTCAGAACCCCCAATGACGCATTCGACTGCGGCATAGGAATGGTCCACCAGCAGTACATGCTGGTACCGAACATGACCGTCCTTGAAAACATCGCCCTGGGCATGAAAAACAGCTGGAAGGGGCTCAAGGTGGACCTGCAGATGGTCCGTGAAAAGGTCACCGAGATTTCTGAAAAGTACGGGCTCAAGGTTGATCCCGATGCATATATCTGGCAGCTGGCCGTAGGCGAGCAGCAGCGTGTGGAGCTGGTCAAGACACTCTGTCTGGGAGCCAAGTTTCTGATTCTGGACGAGCCGACCAGCGCCCTGACACCCCAGGAAACCGATGAACTGATAGCCCTTCTCAAGAACATGAGCAAGGAACTGTCCATCATCTTCATCAGCCACAAGCTCAACGAAGTCAAGGCCCTCTCGGACAAGGTCAGCATCCTTAGGCATGGACGGGTCGTCTTCGAAGGCAGCACTGCAGACTACACACCCAAGCAGATAGCGGCATTGATGACCGGCCACGAGGTCGAGATCAACGCCAATACGGACGATCCCTCAAATGGGGACCCTGCTCTGGTGATCAAGGATCTCTGCGTAAGAAGCGACAGAGGCTTCCTGGCCCTGGACCATTTCAATCTCACGATCAAATCCGGAGAGATAATCGGTCTTGCCGGTGTCTCCGGAAACGGCCAGAGGGAGCTTGCCGAAGCCATAAACGGAATAAGGAAAACCGAAAGCGGAACCATAGAGTTCTTCGGAAAGCAGATACAGAACCTCACGCCCGGTCAGGTCATCCAGACCGGAATGGGATACATCCCCGAAGAGAGGAACACCGAAGGCATCGTCCCTTCCATGTCCGTCAAGGAAAACATCATTCTCAAGGACAGTGAAAGCGAGCGTTTCTCCAAGAACCACATACTCAGGAACAAGGTCATCGAACAGGCCTCCAACAAAGCCAAGGATGATTTCGACATCAGGTGTCCCGGTATCCATACGGCAGCGGGATCGCTTTCGGGTGGAAACATCCAGAAGGTCATCCTGGCCAGGGAGATCTCCAGAAACCCGAAGTTCCTCGTCTGCGTCTACCCCATCAGAGGTCTGGACATGGGAGCTGCCGAGTTCATACACAAGGAACTTCTCGAATTGCGCAGAAAGGGAGTGGGAATCCTTCTCATCAGTGAGGAACTGGAAGAGATAATGAACCTGAGCGACCGCATCGCAGTCATCTTCAAGGGTCGGAACCAGGCGGTTCTGGAACGAGGCGAAGCAACTACCGATCGACTCGGTATTCTCATGGCAGGAGTGGAAGAAGATGAATAACTACAAACTGATCTACAAGATATCCGTCATCATAGTAGCCGTCCTCATCGCCCTCCTTATCGGAGCAATCATCATCCTGGCTGTGGGCGACGATGTCTTCAAGACCTACTGGATAATCATTTCCATGCCCTTCAAGAATCTCAGGGCTTTCAGCGAGGTCCTGATAAGGATGATACCGCTGCTGATAGTCGCCCTGGGAATATCGGTCAGTTCCAGATGCGGAATAATCAACATCGGTGCCGAAGGCCAGATGTACATGGGAATCATTGCCTCCACGATTGTGGCTACAAACTGTCCGGGTCTTCCCAAGTTTATCGTGGTTCCCCTGTGTATTCTTGCCGGAGCCATAGCAGGTGGAATCTACGGCTTCATACCGGGCTGGCTCAAGGCCAAGCTCGAGGTCAGCGAACTGCTTTCGACGGTCATGCTCAATTATGTGGCAGCCCAGTTCTTTGCATTCTGCATCAGGGTTCCGCTTCTTGACCCCAATGAGAAATCAGGAACCCCTATGAGCAGAAGAATTGCTGAAAATGCTACATTATCCAAGCTTTTCAGAGGCATGTCGCTTCATCAGGGCATCTTTTTGGCAATAATACTGGTTGTTGTAATCTACATCCTGATGTTCAAGACAACTTGGGGATATAAGATGAGGGCAGCAGGTGCTTCCAGCAGGGCCGCTCGCTACGGAGGAATCAACGTAAGCAAGTACCTGATCATCTCGATGGTGATTTCAGGAGCCTGTGCAGGCATGGCCGGTGCAGTCGAGCTGATGGGAGTCCAGAGCCGTGCGGTTGCAGGAATGACAAGCGGCTACGGTTTCTCCGGCGTGGTCGTTGCACTCTTCGGTGCCCTTCATCCGTTCTGGATCGTGCCGGCATCGTTCTTCTTCGGAATACTGCTCTTCAGCCAGGTCAACCTGCAGATTCTCACAAGTGTCCCGCCAAATCTGGTCAAGGCACTGCAGGGCCTGATAATCCTGATCATCGTCGCAGTCCAGATGGTAATCTCCAACCCCTATTCCATCGAACGGTTCAGAAAGCGGTTCTTCTCGAAGGCCAAGACATCAAGAAAGGAGGCATGACATGGATTTCGTAGTAAACACACTTACACTTACAGTCCGTTTTGCAGTAACCCTGATGATTGCCTCCATGGGAGAAATGTTCAACCAGAAGGCAGGAATCTTCAACCTCGGCTGCGAGGGAATCATGAGCGTCGGAGCT
>JAFUXI010000047.1 GCA_017470995.1 Spirochaetales bacterium | reverse complement strand
AGTACAGTGTCTGTCCGCCCCAAGCCTCGGGGACAAGGCCCTTGTCGGAGAGCTGCTGCATGACACGCTCGGGCTTTGCATCGGGAAGATCTATCTTGTTTATGGCAACGATGATAGGCACATTGGCAGCCTTGGCATGGTCGATGGCCTCCAGAGTCTGAGGCATGACGCCGTCGTTGGCTGCAACGACAAGAACGACGATATCGGTAAGCTGGGCACCGCGGGCACGCATCATAGTGAATGCGGCATGACCTGGAGTATCCAGGAACACGACATCACCCTTATCCGGGATTGAAACCTTGTAAGCTCCGATATGCTGCGTGATGCCGCCGAACTCGCCTGCAACGACGTTTGCCGATCTGATGGCATCCAGGAGCTTGGTCTTACCATGGTCGACGTGACCCATGACTGTGACGATCGGGGCTCTGGGAGCCAGATCCTCCTCGGTCTCCTCTTCGCGGGCGATGACTGTCTCGTCGTAGAGGTTGACGAGGTGCACAGAGCAGCCGTACTCCTCTGCGATGATCGTGGCGGTATCGCTGTCGATACTCTCGTTGATGCTGACCATCATACCCATGGAGAACAGCTTGGAGATGATCTCCGAGGCCTTGATGTTCATCTTCCTTGCAAGGTCACTGACCGTGATCGATGCAAGGATATCGATTGATTTCGGTACTGCAGCGGCAGAATCCGAGCTCTTGGACTTCTTGCCGTAGCTCTTGAGCTCCAGCTCCTCGTCCGTTCTCTCGTCACGTCTGTCCTTGTCCTTGCCCTTGTTGAAGACCCTGCGGTTCTTGCTGTCTACGGGCAATGCCTCGGAAGGACCTGAGAATCCACCCTTCTTTCCGCCTGCAGGACCCTTTCCGGGACCGAAACCGGGCTTCTGTCCGAACGGGGCTCTGCCCTGTCCGTCCTTGGAGAAGCCGCCCTGGCGCTGGAAACCGGGTCTTCCGTTGCCCTGCTGTGCAGAACGCGGAGTATAGCCCTGGGGTCTCTGGCCCTGGCCGAAACCGCCCTGACCGGGTCTTCCCTGGAAGCCGCCCTGTGCACCGCGGTTGAAAGTGCCGGTGATTCTCTGCCCATCTCGGCCGTATGTCACACCTCCGACAGAACCGACCGGTCTTGATGTACCGGCAGGCCTAGCCTCTGTTTTGGGCATGATCGGAGGAAGATTGTCGCCGGAGATGATAACCGGTCCCATGTTGATGGTGCTCTGCGGAACGTTGGTTTTCTTGACGACCTTCTTCTGTACAGGAGCTCCGCCGATGACAGGACGTCTGTATACAGGCTGCGAGGCCTGGATCTGCACGGTCTGCTTGACCGGCTGAGCGCTCTGAACAACGGTCTGTTCGGGAGCAGAAGAAGCTGCGGGAGCTGCTGCAGGTGCCGGAGTGCTCTGTACCTCAGGCTCTGCGACCTTGACGGCCACCGGAGCCTCGGGAGCCTTCTTGGGCTCTGCAGGAGCATCGGCAGGCTGAGCCTTCACCACCACGGCAGGCTTCTTCTTGATGATCACGATCTTTTTCTTTTCAGGCGTGACCTCAACTTTGGCCTGAGCGGAGGCGTTCTGCTCCAGGTTTCTGCTTTGCTTGATAAGTGTTACCTTTGGCTTATTGTCTTCTGGCATCAGCAGTTTCACTCCTCGTTCTCTTCTTCAGCTTCCTCGAAGCTGATTCCAACATGACAATTCGGACATTCTGTCATGCCGTATGTAAGCGGATGTCCGCAGTTCGGGCAGGCGAAGGTCTCCTCGCCCTCTGCTCCTTCGACCTCATCCTCGATGATGTCGACGTTCTCGCGAATGATTTCATTGATCTTATCCACATCTTCTGCGGAAAGATCGTGTCCTTCCTCGTGCATTCCTGCAAGATCCTCGTCGGTGAGGTTGATGAACTCCTCGACCGACCAGATATCGTAGAAGTGGAGCTTCTCGATGAGCTTGGCATCGATCGGAAGATCGGTGAGCATCATCTCATCATCCTCGCCTTCTGCAACAGGCTGCTCGGAAGCAACCTCTTCCTCGTCGCGGAAGAAGGACTCTGCCTTGTCTCTGGCTTCCTTGAAGACATCCATCTCGGCGAACTGATCCTGGGTCATTACGTTGACCATCCAGTCGCAGAGTCTGTTGACAAGCTTGACGTTCATGCCCTGCTTGCCGATTGCAAGAGAAAGCTGGCTCTCATCAACGATTGCAACTGCCTGTTTCTTGGCCTGGTCGATGACGTAGACCTGTGTGACCTTTGCCGGGGAAAGAGCGTTTGCAATGTACTCGAGCGGGTTCGGATCCCACTTGATGACATCGATTCTCTCATCGTCCATCTCGCGCATGATCAGCTGGATTCTGTTGCCCTTGAGTCCGACACAGGTTCCGACTGCATCTGCATCCACCTTTCTGGGTGCAACAGCAACCTTTGTCCTGTAACCGGCCTCGCGCACGATATTCATAATTTCAATGGAAGGATCCTTGGAGACAAGCTCGGGAACATAGAGCTCGAAAAGCTTCTTGACGAACTCGGTTGCAACGCGGCTGAGCACCACGCGGATGTTCTTGTCTGACCTCTCGTCCGGCTTGACGGACTCGACGAAGACACGGATCTTGTCGCCCTTCTGGTAGAATTCCTTCGGGCTCTGGTTCTTTCTGGGAAGATAACCGCTGGTCTTTCCGAGGTCGATGATGAGGTCTCCGTCCTTCTCGCCCTGGACATAGCCGTTGATGATCTCGCCGACCTTGCCCTTGAACTCCTGCATCAGCTCGCCCTTCTGGATTTCCCTGATGGCGCTCTGAGCTCTCTGCTTTCCGGTCTGGACACTGATTCTGTCGAAGCTCTTCGGATCGATGGGAATCAGAAGCTCGTCACCGATTTCGGCATCCTCGACAAGGTCTCTGGCTTCGTCCAGAGGAATCTCGGTAGCCTCATGGTAGTAATTGTCCTCGTCAACGACGACCTTGCGGGATGCAAGCTCCACTGACGAAAGATCATCTGCAAAAGTCACGACTGCATTCTCATCAGTCCCGAACTTTCTTCTGTATGTGGCCAAGAGTGTCTGCCTGATGGTGTCGAGCACCAGATCCTGGGATATCCCCTTCTCCTCGACCATGCTTCTGATTGCTTCACTTAACTCGGACATTCTTCATATCCTCCCATTTATAATCTAGTTTTGCCTTCTGGATGTCTTCCAATCCAATCACTGCGCGCTCACCCTTCTCCGCGGTGTCCTCCACCTCATAATCGGAAAGGATGACTTCCTTTTCATCTGTCTGCTCGATCACGCCGCTGACCCATGAGCTCCTGCTCAGGCAGTAGAGCCTCACGCGTCTTCCCTTGAAGACCGTAAGCTCATAGACATCGCGGAGATTCCTCTGAAGTCCCGGTGTGGATACTTCAAGATAAAGCTCCTCACGTCCGTACTTCATCGAAAGGCGCGGCAGAATCGTGTTGTGCACCAGCGCACAGTCGTCAATTCCAGTCTCGCCTTCGCTCTTGGCGATGTCCACGAATACCTGTGTGGTGGCTCCCTGCTTGCTTGTCTTCACATAGCAGAGCACCATACCCAGGTTCGCGACGATTTCGTTGAGATCCTGAAACAGCGGATCCCGTGTAATCTCATTCTTCAACATTTGCGTCCCTGAGAGGACAAAAGTCCTCAAAAAGCCATAAAAAAGGGACCGAAGCTTTTCGATCCCTCAAAAACCTTAATTAAAAACCTAAATGTACTATAGCCGTGTCAATGATTTATGTCAATATGATGAATCGTTGCATCAGATATTTCAGCAAAAAACCAATTCTATCTTTAATCCTAACCTAAATCTTTTACCATACAACCTCAATTCCATAATTCCTGAATTTGCTGTCTAAGGTTATTACCGGCATGTTTTCATGCATTGCCTATTCCTAGTTTCCCAATCTGCTGCTTTATTGCTATTTCCCAGAATGAAATAATGCTGACATAAAGCTCATTAGCCCCTTCAATTACAGCCTTTGCGTTGACTGACAATGCAGAGGGATTGAATACCATATCAATGAAGCCACATGTATCAAGAAGGTATCTTCTCACTGGTAATCCCTGAAACTCTCAAGCGGTTCATTGAAATCCGGAGAAATGAATTCAAACCTGTCCGAGAGGACTCCCAGCTTCCTTTTATGCAGTATCTTCCCGGACGCTTCCTGCTGAAGGAATCGAATATGAGATAACCATTTCAACATAGTTATCGGGGAGTTCCGTAACCTGCTTCAGATATTGTTCTATGGGCATACCCGTTCCTCCTTTCTTCCTTTTTACACTAATAAGGTAACTAACCAAATGTAAAAACTCAAGTCCAAATCAGCCCAGAATCCTTTGTTCATGATTAGAGTCCCTTCTTCTCATTCGGCTGTCTTATCTGATAATATCTATAAATATATGAAAAAACCCATTCAGCTGTCACTTCTGATCAAACCGGCCTCTTCGCTCTGCAACCTCAGATGCAGATACTGTTTCTATGAGGATGAGTCTGAGAACAGGAACCAGAAGTGTTATGGCATCATGGATCGGGCAACCACCGATAAGCTCATCGCCTCAGTATTCGAGGCAACAGCTGAAAATGCCGTCATCTCAATCGGATTCCAGGGCGGAGAACCCACGGTCGCCGGTCTTGACTATTTCAGGCATTTCATCGAAGAGGAGAAGAAATACCCGGACAGGAAATTCCTGCACTCAATCCAGACCAACGGCTATGCGCTTGATGAGTATTGGGCACAATTCCTTCATGAGAACAACTTCCTTGTAGGAATCTCGATAGACGGCTACAAGGAGCTTCACGATCTTCACAGAATCACAGCTTCAGGCGAAGGTTCGTTCGACAGGATTGCTTCGAATCTAGAGATACTCAAGAAATACAATGTTGAATTCAATGCCCTGTGTGTCGTTACACGACAGTGTACGGAGCGCCCTCACAGGATTTACAACAGACTCAAGGGTATGGGCTTCAGGTACCTCCAGTTCATTGCATGCCTCGATCCCATAGGGCAGCAGCGTGGAAACCAGAGCTATTCTCTCACACCGCAGGACTACGGAAGGTTCCTATGCGCGACTTTCGATGACTGGTACAACGACTGGAAAAACGGAACGTTCACCAGCGTCAGGCAGTTCGATGATTATATCCATCTTCTTACCGGAGTGCTTCCCTCTTCCTGCGCCGCATTGGGAAAATGCGGGACCTATCTTGTAGTGGAAGCCGACGGAAGCCTCTACCCCTGTGATTTCTATGTCCTGGACGAGTGGAATCTCGGAAAAATCGGGGAAATTTCCATACTTCATGCATTGGAATCGGAAAAAGCCCTTTCATTCAGATCCGATCAGGGCCGAATGCCGCAGCAATGCAGACAGTGCAGCTATCTTGCACTCTGCCACGGAGGATGCAAGAAGGACATCACTTCCAATTCCAGCAACGAGCCTGAGAACTACTTCTGCCCTGCCTACAGATTCTTCTTCGAATACGCCTCCGAGCGCCTGCTGGAAGTGGCACGGGCCGAATTGGAGGCGATGAGAATCAATCGCTGAATGGCACGGAAATCTGAATCAGATATCTTACGCAGTTGTAGATTGAAAGCCCGATAATCACAGCCATCAGAATCATGAAAAGAATATCGACAGACCGAGGACTCATTCTCTTTGAGAGCGACCTTCCAACTGTTGCTCCGACCACAGCAAAGCACATCATAAGGAGCAGCATGACCCAATCAATCTCAGGAACGTTCCCTGTCACAATCGTCGTGACCAGTGAAAGGATCTGAGAGAAAAGGATCACAAACAGTGAATTCAGAGCTGCTGTCTTGGTATCCATGGAGAACAGGTAACTGAGGATCATAAGGTTGATGGGACCGCCTCCAATGCCAAGGAAAGAAGAAAACACGCCAAGGACAAAACCGGAAATCACAACAACTGTCTTGTTCCTGACTTCAAAAGTCTTTATCTTTGCTCGCTCCAGAGTATAGATGAAAACCATAACAGTCAGAATCACCATTAATATGTTTTGGATAAGGCTGACCATGGCATCGTTTCCTGCAGCTTTCTTTATTATATCAAAGATATTCTTTCCTGCCACTCCTCCTATGGCTGCACCTATAGCGAGAAAAACCGTTATTCCACTTATCTTTTGCTCACCGTTTCTGCTTCTGAACAATGATACAATAGTCATAGTCAGAACTGTAACACCACTGAGAAAGCTAATCTGGCTTGCAGACATGCTCGTGACGGCATCCAGAACAGGCTTGATCAGTACGCCCCCTCCGATTCCGCTTATGGAACCGACGATTGTGGCAATCAACACTGTAATGACAATACTACTGATCATATTCTACAACCTGAGCTGACTTTCAGATAAGAGAATACCATTTATCGGTTTGTCTTTTCATCCGGTATCTACTTTTTGTATTCGACCGTAACCCACGGATAGAATGCATCCTGCCCCCGGACATCCTTCATCATGCCAAGCTGTCCCCTTCCTGCTACCGGCTGGTCTTTGCCGTCATTCACGGGATCGGAGTATTTCTCATAGAATTCATCCATCCGTGCGTGAAGTTCATCCACCTTTGCCTTTATCTCATCCGGCCCGTAAAAGAAGAACCTGTTTTCTTCCAGCAGATTGAACAGTTCATCGGGATCGTGGACAAGGTCATATAGTTCATCCGGTCCGTTCTCAGTTGTTCTGTGGATGTATTTCCACTCCTTGGTCCTTATCATCCTTGATTGTCCGTACTCATCGAATACGTTGATGCTTTCATGCTTTTCATCGAGGTTTCCGGTATAAAGCATCTGTGCAAAACTCTTTCCGGGAAGCTTGTCGGCATCGGGATTCTCAAGCCCAAGTACTTCAAGCAACGTAGGCATGAAGTCATATGCACTTGAAAGGGAATCACTTATGATTCCCTCCTTGAAATGCCCCGGCCATGCAATGATGCACGGAACCTTCACGCAGGTATCGAAGAGATTGAGCGGGTTCGTGCAGTTTCCTTTTCCCCATATCCCATGCTGACCGCAGGCAAAACCGTTATCGCTCATGAAAACCAGCAAGGTATTGTCCCGGATTCCCTTCTCCTCCAGCTTTGCAAGCACACGCCCGATTGCATCGTCAATACCCTGGACGGCTGCATAGTAGCCGGACAGCAGATCTCTCATCTTAAGGTATTTCCTTTCGGGGTTGGCAAATGTCTCGCTGTACTGAATATCGACGGGATGCTTCAGGCTCCATGCGCTGCACGGATCCTGTCTGACATCCCTGAAAGTGGCGTTTTTGTAATAATAATCGACATATTCCTGCTTATGCTGGTCGACATGAGGTGAATGCGGAGCTGTGAAAGCCATGTTAAGATAGAACGGCCGGCCGTCATCGGAATCACATCTTTCATCTATGAAGGAGAGAGCATCGTCACAGATGACATCGGTAAGATATCCCGTTGTGTGTATTCTCTCGCTTCCCCTGTAGGCATCGGCATCTATATAAGTCCCGCTTCCTCCACAGGTTGTGAACCAATGGGAATAACCTTTCTGAACCTGACTGGTGGCTCCAAGATGCCATTTTCCGCTTTGGGCGCAGACATAGCCGTTCTCTGCAAGGATCTCGGTATATCCCTTCAACCCCTGAAGATACTCGATTGAAGTCGTATCCGTCGTTGAATCACCGTTTCCGACTCTTATCCAGTCATGAACCCCATGCTGTGAAGGGATTCGTCCGGTAAGTATCGATGCTCTTGCAGGTGAGCAGACAGGAGAGGCACAGAAAAAGTTCCTGAACAGCACGCCCTCCTCTGCAAGCCTGTCTATATTCGGACTCCGGATCTCGCTGTTGCCGTAACAGCCAAGAGACCAGAAGCCCTGATCGTCCGTCAAAAAAAGAATAATATTAGGTTTCTTGTCCAATTTTTTAATCCTCTGGGTACTCCGGATAACCGAACTTATCCCTCTCATGCTCGATGATATCTGTGTTGAAACCTATCGGAGCAATCCTAAAGCTGTCATGTGTCCTGTTGATCCAATCCTGAAGCATCAGGCTCAATCT
>JAFUXI010000046.1 GCA_017470995.1 Spirochaetales bacterium | reverse complement strand
TCGGCGAGATCTATACGGAAGAGGAGATTCTTCAGCACCTGCAGAAGCGCAAGGGCTTTCTTGATGCCCTGGTCGTCTCAGGCGGCGAGCCTACGCTTCATAATGACCTTGCTCCGTTTCTGCTCAAGGTGAAGGCCATGGGCCTCAGGATCAAGCTGGACAGCAACGGCAGCAGACCCGAAGTGCTCAAAAGCATGATTGACGAAGGCCTTCTGGATTACGTTGCCATGGATCTCAAGGCCCCGCTCGAGAAGTATCATAAGGTCGGATTCGATAACCCAAAAGCAATTGAAGAATCAATAAAATTATTAAAGATATCAAATATAGGCCATGAATTCCGCACCACATGCCCCAAGGGATTCTTTGAGGAAGGCGATTTCGAAAAGATGGCAGAGCTAGTGGGAACCTCTGAGTGGTACCTTCAGACCTTCAATCCTGCCAAGACCCTGGATCCGGCATATAACGACGTAAGCTCCTATTCCAAGGAGGAACTGGAAGATATTATCTCCTCTCTGGAATTGAGGAATGCTTATATCAGATAGAACTGCTAGTATGGCGGATTCGTTCTGGAAAAGTTAGTATGAAAGCAGTTCTGAAGGCTGTTTGTACTAACTTATTAGTACAGAAGCCATATCCAAAGCCATTTGTACTAACTTTTTTCACTGGCGCTTCCATCAGAACAATGAACGATGCAAAATGATGGAAATTTGGATTTCCAGGAGCTGCCTTTACCGGCAATTCACAAAGAATTGATAATGTGTCATGATTGTCTACATGGATAGAAAGCTTTTCGTGTTTGACGTAGGCGGGGTGGTGGTCTTCCATCCCTCGGTCCTGGATGGGTTCTGCAAGCGCTACGGCCTGGACATCGCCAAGGTGAGTGCAGACTGGGCTTCCTACAGCAAGCCTTTCATGGACGGGTTCTGCGGACCGGAGATCATGTACAGGATGTTCGAGCGCAAGTACAACCTGGACCTGTCGGACGATGACGTTATGATGACTTACTACCATCCCGTGGCCAATCAGCCGATGATCGACATAATCAACGAGCTGAATGCAAGCGGGCACAGGGTCGTATCAGGCTCCAATACGTATGCCGGTCACTGGGAGTTCTGCAAGACCATGGACAGCCATCCGCTTGCATGCTTCGACAAGCTCTATGCCTCGCATGAAATCCACTACACCAAGCCCGACGAGGAGTTCTATCTGTACATAATGAAGGAGGAGGGCTTCAGGCCCGAGGATTCCTTCTTCACGGATGATTCGGCAGTGAACCTACAGACCGCTTCAAGACTCGGGATGACGACATTCCGATATACCGGCAACAACGAAGAGTTCAGAACCTTCCTTGCACCATACCTTCATTGAGGAGATCCAGATGAATACAACAGCCCTCAAGTTCGGCGGAAGCTCCCTGGCAGACGCCAACCAGTTCAGAAAAGCAGCAGACATCATCCTTTCCCATGAAGGAAGGCTGTTCGTAGTGGCATCGGCACCCGGAAAGAGGAGCAAGGACGATACCAAGGTTACCGACATGCTCTATGCTTGCTATGACCTTGCCGCCTCCGGGCAGGATTTCAGAGAGGCCCTCGGAAAAATAGAATTGCGTTTCAGCTCCATTTCAGACGAGCTCGGAATAAAGTTTGACCTCAAGAGCGAGTTCTCCGTCATCGGAAAGCACCTTCAGGACGGCCCTCAGCGCGATTACATGGCAAGCCGCGGCGAATACCTGAACTCCAAGCTCCTGGCTGCATTTCTGGGTTTTGACTTCATCGATCCCGCAAGTTGCATCTTCTTCAACGAGGAAGGCAATCTGGATGCGGAGAGAACCAATACCGCTCTGGGTGCCATCCTGAAGGGAAAGAAGAGGGCGGTGGTTGCAGGTTTCTACGGCACGGGTGCCGACGGAAACGTCAGGACCTTCTCCAGGGGCGGCTCGGATGTCACCGGAGCCATAGTGGCCAGGGCTGCGAAGGCCGATGTCTACGAGAACTGGACCGATGTCTCGGGCATGCTCAGCGCAGACCCCAGAATCGTCACCAATCCCGAGCCCATATCCGAAATCAGCTATAAGGAACTTCGGGAGCTTTCCTACATGGGAGCATCTGTGATGCACGAGGATGCGGTCTTCCCGGTCAGACAGGCCGGCATTCCGATCAACATCCGCAATACCAACAGGCCTGAGGACTCGGGAACCTGGATTGTGCCTCACAGAAAGAGCACTGCAGACGACGGCAGGGTAGTGACGGGAATTGCCGGAAAGAAGGGCTTCAGCTCCATCCGCGTCGAGAAAGCCATGCTCAACAACGAGGTCGGCTTTGCCGCAAGGCTTCTGGACATAATCGCCAGCGCGGGAGTCTCATTCGAGCATGTTCCATCCGGTATCGACACGATGAGCGTGATTGTGGACAGCGAGGATTTCCGTGCCCAAAGAAGCAGGATACTGGAGGATGTTCAGGATTCGCTTTCCCCGGATGCCCTGATCGTGGATACCTCTATTGCCCTGATTGCGGTAGTAGGACTGGGAATGGTCTACCGCAAGGGAGTTGCAGCTAAGCTGTTCTCCGCCCTTGCACGCGCCGATGTTAACATCAGGATGATCGACCAGGGTTCCAGTGAGATCAATATCATTGTCGGTGTTGACGAGGCAGACTATGAGAAGGCTCTGAATGCTCTATATGATACCTTCTTCAAAGCTCCTTGAAATGTGAGATGATGCCGTCGATTATTTCGGTGTGCACGAATTCCCTGGTATGGACTATGTTTATCTCTCTGGTCATACCCAGATTCTCGATGTCCTGAACCGCTATCTTTCCTTTCTTCAATTCATCCATGCAGGTGCTCTTTGCCAGAACCGACACCCCGAAATCTCTTCTGATCAGGTCCTTTATGGTGGCTATGTTGTCTATCTCCAGAATCACGTTGAAGTCTTCCACCTTCATGCTGCATTTTCTGAGAGCTTCCTCGAATGTATAGCGTGTATTGGAGTTGGGCAGCCTGAGTATCAGGTTCTCGTTCTTCAGTTCTTCGATCGTTACCGTTTTCTTATTTGCAAGCCTATGGGTCGGGCTAGTTGCCAGGACAAGACTATCTGTTCCGAGCTTTGTGATCCTGAGGCTCCTATCGTCCAGCAACCCTTCGATAATGAGAAAATCCAACTCGTCATTGACGAGCATTCTGTGAAGGTTCTCAGCTGTGTCGGAGACGATTTTGAATGAAATACCCTGCTGTTCACGGGTATATTCCGCTATGGCTTCTATGATTGTGCTGCTCTCGACTGTATGTGTTATCCCGACGGAAAGGGATGTAATCTTCATTTTCTCATCTTTGATGGCCTGTTTCATATTGTTGGATATTGAATTGAGCCGCTTGATGTACTTTAGGGCAATCTCTCCGTCTCTCGTGAGTTTGATTGTTTTCTGCTCGCGGTCGAAAATCCTTATTCCCAGTTCCTCTTCAAGGGACTTCACATGCTGGCTCACAGCAGGTTGGGTGAGGCATAAGGCATCGGCGGCTTTTGTGAAGCTTCCGAGTTCATCTATCCTGAGTACCGTAAGAGCCCTCTGATCAATTAGTGCCATACAAATCCATTATAGCACACTATTCCACATACTCGTATGTCTGTGTTTCGGGATTGTAGCGCTTTCGCCGCTTGTCTTTTGCCAGATGACTGGACGCAAATCTGCTGAAGAGTATCAGGGAAACGATGAAGCATATGATGTCCGCCATTGGAGTTGCGGATACAATGCCGAACATGGACTGCATGGGACTGAGAACGATTGAGGCAAGTCCTCTGAGGATGAACATGAGGGGAATATCCAGAATTCCCTTCCTGAGAAGAGCGAGAATGAAGGATTCCTTTCCATGCCCGACAGCTTGGAAGAAGGAAATGTAAGCGTAGGCTATGGCCGAGAATGGTCCGCCGATGCAGAATATCCTGAGGAAGACAACTCCGTAGTTGAGGGCCTCTTCGAGTTCGGCACCTGCATTTGCATCAAGGAATATTCCGACAAGCGGTCTTGCGAAGATGAACATCAGCACGGCGCAGAACATCGCCGAACAGAAAGCGAAGGTCGCAACAACCCTGACTATCTGCTTGGTCTTTTCTCTCTTTCCTGCGGAGTAGTTGTATCCCAGAAGAGGGAGCGCACCTTGGGTTATTCCTCTTACGATCGAATGTGTAAGCATGTTGATTTTCTTTGCAACTCCCACACCCGACTGTACTGCAAGAATCCTGTAACCTGAAAGCAGTTTGTCCAGAATTGCATAAGAGATGTTCTCGGCGAAAGTCATTACGGCCGCAGGTGCACCTGCTCCGAGAATCTTCTGCGGTATCTTCCATTCGAATGAGTGCCGCGTGAGCCTGATGCTGATTATCGTAGTATCGTTCTTCTTTGATACAATAAGGAGAATCATGAAGTAGATACAGGATATCACGTTGGAAAGCGCTGTGGCCATGGCGGCGCCTACAACCTCGTTTCCGGGAGGCAGTATCACGAACATGAAGAGAGGGTCCAGGGCAATGTTGAGTATTCCGCCCATCGCGACACCCAATGAAGCATGGAGAGAACGGCCTTCGGATCTGACAAGATGCGACATCAGGTTATTCATGGCAGTGAACAGTCCACCGAGCACTACCGTGATGATGAGATACTGAACGGCATACGCATGTACATCGGCATGCAAACCACCTAGGAAGTTGACGAACGGATTTCTGAGAAGGTAGGCAAGCAAACTGTATACGAGGGTAAGAAGCAGGCATCCCCAGAATGAGAATGCGCTTGCCCAGCTTCCTCTATCCATGTTGCTCTTTCCCAATGCCTTTGATATAACGCTTGAACCTCCGACTCCGAAAAGGTTGGCGACAGCACTCAGAAACATGAAAGCAGGCATGCAGATGGTTACTGCAGTGATTTTGGCATTATTATCCGTCAGACCTATGAAGAAGGTATCTGCCATGTTGTAGATGACGAGTATAATCTGCCCGATGACTGTCGGTACTGCAAGCTTCATCACTGCATCGATAATCGGGGTGTCTTCAAACAGATCCTTCTTGGCAATGGTCATTGATAACTCCTTTTTTGTATGACCCATCCATCATATTTGATGATCAGGCAAAAACCAAATTATATATTTTCATATAATCATAAATTTTTCTTATGGAAAAAACGGCATTGCAAACGTTTACATTGCACCTATAAGAGGTTTGTTTCCTGCTTTGCCCTGAAAAACGATAATGTGAATTTATTCGAATGAAGACCGAAGCTCTTTCGGTTCTCTGAAAAAAGATCGGCAAAAAACGGGCAGTTTTGTTTTTGTTCCGACAACCTCATTTAGTTGCTAAAACAGAGTATTTTTATGGTATAGTTACTACAATAGGGGCGAATGTTCGATTGTAAGGAACAAGGCCCTTGCAGACATGATGAACTGACCGGAGAACTGACCGATGAAGAAAATACTGATGATTCTTGGGAATGTGCTGATAGTAACGGTCATCCTTATCTTTGTCTCGGTATACATTGATGCCGAGCAGAAGAGGATTCTCGCATCCCAGACGGAATCATTCGAGAGCATGACCGTCGCCATGGAGAACGTGACCACGAACTATCTGGTCGGAGAACAGCAGGTCTGCAACACATGGGCAAACTACATCAACTCCAGGAACATGACGGCGGAGGAGGCCATAGGCTTTGTCCGCGATTCCATCACCTCCGCGGAGATCATGGCCCATATCCTCGTCTCTGACGGTCAGAAGGTATCGGGCCTGTCCACCAAAGCACGTCCGCAGAACCCGGATGATTATTCCGTTTCCTATGAAAACGTCTCCCTTTACAGTCAGGGTTTCGACGAGCTTCTGAGAGAAGAGGCCACGGTCAATGTGACCAGGATCTATACCAATCCCATCAATGCCATACAGTCGATAGCATTCTGCAATCCGATCACGCTCAAAGATGCCAAGTCCGGAGCAGCTCTGCCTGCCGTGCTCCTGAGAGTCATCCCCGTATCCTCCTTCGAGAAGAAATGGGCATTTCCGACAGAGGAGTACAAGAATGCCGAGATTGCATTGATCGATTCCGCAGGTGACTACATCATAAAGGGGCATTCCTTCAAGAACTCCAATTTCTTCGAGTTCTTCCAGTCCTATAACAGTCCCAGTTCCTCCGTCATGGAGGAACTTAGGGGAAACATAGTAGGAAATCCCGGAGTCGTTGAAATCAAAGACTCCACAGGAAAGCAGAGCCTTGTCGCCCATGCCCGCGTATCTTCCACCGATGACTGGATAATCCTCTCCATGATACCCATGACGGAACTCGGCCACATCGAGACAAACTGGACGCTGATAGGTATAGTTACCGCCGGACTGCTGATAATCCTTACATTCAACCTGTTCCTGCTGCTTTCGTTCAATCGCCAGCTCAAGGTGGCGGTTACCGCTGCCGACAGCGCGAATCAGGCAAAAACCGATTTCCTGTCGACTATGTCACATGATATCCGTACTCCGATGAATGCAATCATAGGCCTGACTACGATCACCGGAAAGAAGATAGATGATCCCGATATCGTGCGTGAGAACCTTCGCAAGATCAACCTTGCCGGCAATCATCTTCTGACACTTATAAATGACATCCTCGACATCTCCAAGGTAGAAAGCGGAAAGCTGAATCTGAATCCGGTCAACTTCTCGATAGTAGAGTGCGCCGAGAACCTTGTGAACATCTCACAGCCGATGGTCAAGGAAAAGAACATCGACTTCAATTTCCGCGTCAGCCGTTTCGAGCACGAGTATCTCCATGCCGATCAGCTGAGGCTGAACCAGATATTCATCAATATTCTGTCCAATGCCATCAAATACACGGAGCCCGGCGGTCAGGTGAACGTAGAGATGAAGGAAGAGTCCGCTTCCTCCGACAGGACCATCCGTCTTACTTACATAGTTTCCGATACCGGCATGGGCATGACGCCGGAATTCATGGCCAGGATGTACCAGCCTTTCTCCAGACAGACTGACAGCCGCGTAAACACCATCCAGGGCACCGGCCTGGGTCTTGCAATAACCAAGCAGATGGTCGAGATGATGAACGGAAGCATTGATTGCGAGAGCGAGGTAGGAAAGGGGACCACCTTCACGATAACGCTCGAACTGCCCATCGCCGACAGGCAGATGGATGACATAAAGCTTCCCGCAATGAAGGTGCTTCTGGCAGATGATGACCCCGTGATTCGTGAAACCGCAGGTGAAACGCTGCACTCCCTCGGCATAGAGGCGGATCTGGTCCAAAGCGGAGCACAGGCGCTGGACAGGGTATCATCGCAGCATGATTACAAGATAGTGATTCTGGATTGGAAGATGCCCGACATGGACGGAATAGAGGCTGCACGCAGAATCCGCGAAATTGTGGGCGAGGGCGTGCCCATCCTTCTGATATCGGCCTACGACAGGACCGACATAGAGGAAGCCGCGACGAAGGCCGGGGTGAACGGATTCATCACCAAGCCGCTGTTCAGGTCAACGCTCTACGATAAGCTGAGCGAGGTCATCGGCAATGAAAGCACCCGCACGGATCAGGAGGACGATGCCGATATAGCCGGAGTAAGGATTCTGGTGGCCGAGGACAACGACATCAACTGGGAGATCATTTCCATGATGCTTCAGATGCATGGCGTCGAGGCAGAAAGGGCGGAGAACGGCAAGATTGCGGTCGATCGTATCGCCGACTCAAAGGAGGGCGAATTCAATCTGGTCTTCATGGATATCCAGATGCCGGTCATGAACGGCATTGAGGCAACCAAAAGGATCCGCAGCCTATCCAAGCCCTGGCAGTCCGGAATACCCATTATCGCCATGACCGCGGACGCATTCTCCGAAAATGTCTCGGAATGCCTGGCCGCCGGAATGAACGGACATATAGCCAAACCCGTGGATATGAAACTTGTCATCAAGGAAATCAAGAAAATCAAGGAGGAGAGACTATGATCGGAAAGAGAACTTCATGTATTCTGCTGGTCGTCTTGCTTGTGCTGTCGCTTTGTCTTGTTGCATGCAGCAAGAAGGAAACTGCCAAGACCCAGGAAAGTGCCGCCGGTTACGTTCCCAAACTCGATCCGAATACCAGCTGTTCGATCACGGTTGCAGGGCATTACAGCAACTTCGAGGCACTGGAGGCTGAGTTCAACCGCTTCTCCCAGTACTATCCGAACGTCAAGATGACATATATCTATATGGACGGATACAGCAAGAGCGGAAGCAGAATCCTGTCCACCGCACTTGCCGGCAGCGAAGCTCCGGACATCTTCTTCACTTATCCGTATATGTATGACTGGGTTGACGGCAAGGAGATATCTGCAGCATCTGAAAACCTGGCTGACCCGGCGCTGGGTCTTGACCTTTCCTGCATCAGACCGGCTCTGCTGAGCAAGGACCAGAGCGGAAACATCCTCAGCATTCCAGTCTACACCACGACATATGGCATGCTTGTCAACGAAGCGATCTTCGAGAAGGAGAAAATTGCCGTTCCCAAGAGCTACAGCGAGCTGGTTTCCGCCTGTGAGGCGCTGAAGAAAGCCGGTTATGACAATCCGATCATGTGCTACAGCAAGGGTTCCGATCTTCTTTATCCGCTCTTCTATCCTTATTTCTGCGCGCAGATAAAGGGAAACGAAAAAGCCCTGGAGGATCTGAACGGAATGAAGCCCGGGGCAGGGGAATACATGAGAAGCGCAATGGAACTGACAGCGGACTTCATCGGACGGGGTTTCATCAACCTGCAGGAGTGCAACAAGCTTGCCAACAACTATGAGGCAGTGATCCTGAGGTTCTTCGAAGGAGATGTCCCGATGATGCTGGCTTCCGGCAATACGGTATCGGGTACTGAGAAGAGGGAAGCCAAGTCAGAGGCCTTCACCGCCCATCCGTTCAGATACAGCTTCCATCCGGTTCCTTCCACGGATGAGGGCGGATACTTCATCAATACCATCTCTGTAGGTTTCGGCGTCAACAAGAACAGCAAGAACCTTGCGATGGCCAATGAGTTCATGCGGTTTCTGGTCAATACACAGGAGCTGAACCTGATGGCCATGGCAAAACGGATGGTAACTCCATGTGTCGAGATGTCCCTTGACAGCGTGTATGCTCCGTTCCAGAGTGTGGGCGGAGAGCGCTCCATAAACCTGTCGGACCTCGGGCTTGAGGACAAGGCCTCTTCCCAGGTCAGCAAGGCAGGCTGGCAGGTTGCCGCAGGGAATATGACCGTGGACGAAGTCGTAGCGGCCTACGGATCAATACAATAGACATAAAACGAAACGGCCACCCTTAGGTGACCGTTTTTGCTTTGAGCGGACAGGGGATCGAACCCTGGACCCGCAGATTAAGAGTCTGCTGCTCTACCAGCTGAGCTATCCGCCCGACGCGAAGTAATGTATAACATTTTTTTATTTATTGTGCAATACCTGTCGGACAATCTTTTATGTCCATTCAATTGAAGTCCTTACCTTGTTTATGGTATTCTCGATAGAGCGCGAGGATGGTGGAACTGGCAGACACGTAGGATTTAGGTTCCTATTCGCAAGAGTGAGGGTTCAAGTCCCTTTCCTCGCAAAAGAAAGCAGCTCCGCAAGGGGCTGTTTTCTTTTGATGGAATCAGTGGGACTTGAAGCCATGCGGTATGAGGACACACTGTGTCCGAAGCATGGCCGGCCCGAAAGGCGGACAACCGGGAGCCGGAGGGCAAGTCCAAAACCCCCATGTTGGATTTGCTCCAACAAACGGGGGTCGATTCATTTTTTACGGCGGCCCCTTTTGTATTGTATATAGCTGATACAGCTGGTTCAGCTATGACAGCCAAGACGGCTGGTATAGCGAAGATAGCCATCAACAGCTGAATTGCAGGTTAGGAGTAATTGGCTGTTGTTGGCAGGCCTGGCTGTGCTGGCTGTACCTGCTGATTCAGCTTTCCCAGCTGTGTCCGCTAATCTTGAGAAAAAGCATAAAACCATGTAGGATGCTGACTTGGGAATTCCTTTGATATGAACAAGAACGCTAGAAATGTTTTGGATTATGCGGTTATCGTGGTAATCGCCGTACTGGGGGCATTGAACTATCAGGTCTTTGTCTTTCCCAATGACTTTGCGCCATCGGGACTCAACGGCATACTGACGATCCTCAGGTACGTGTTCGGAATCAACTTCGGTATGATGTATCTGGTTCTGAACCTTCCGCTTCTGCTGGTGGCTCAGCATATTCTCCACGGGCGCTATGCCATCAAGACCCTCATTTTCGTCATTGTCTTCTCGGCGGGAACGATCCTGTTCAGGGAGATTGACATCTCGTCCATTACCTTCTACGGAAAAGATGCAGGGGAGAGGATAATGGCTGCCGTAGCTGCAGGGGTCTTCAACGGATTCAACTACAGCGTGGCAATCCGTCTGGGCGCAAGTACCGGTGGAATGGATATAGTAGGGTCGATCGTCAGCTACAAGAATCCGGAGCTGAGCCTCATGTGGGTCGTGTTCGGAATAAACCTGGCCGTTGCATTCTTCTCGTTCTTTGCCTACGGCATGGACTATGTGCCGGTCATCCTGTGCATCATCTACAGCTTCGTCACCTCAAGGGTCGGGGATTTCATCCTCAAGGGCGCAAGGTCCGCCTCCAAGTTCGAGATCATAACGTCACATCCCGAAGAGCTGTCACAGACCCTGATGACCAGGCTCCACCACGGATGTACTGTTATTCCTGCCAAGGGAATGTATTCACATACGGATAAGAGTCTCCTGATCTGCGTAGTCAACCGCAGGCAGATTGCAGAGTTCGGCAGAATTATCAAGGAGTTCAAAGATACCTTCGTGATAATGTCCCCGGTAGCCAGAACCTACGGAAATTTCAAGCATATCAAGTGAATTCGGGTTCTTGAGAAATAATAAAGAGAAAAAGTATCCTTAGCACGCATGCAGACACTTGACCGGCAGAGCCGCAGAAATATCTTCAGAAGCCTCATCACACTTGCCGTCCCGGTCATCCTCGAAGAGATACTCACGACGCTGTTGCAGTATGTCGATACCGCCATGGTCGGCCGTCTCGGAGCGCAGGCCACGTCATCGGTGAGCCTCACGACCTCGGTCAACTGGCTCATAGGCAGTTGCTTCGGTGCAGTAGGCGTGGCTATGGTGGCCATCATGTCCAGCGCCCTGGGTGCAGGTGATACCGGCAAGATCCGGCGTTGTTCCTCGCAGATAGTGAAATACATACTTGCCGTCGGGCTGTTCGTCGAGGTCCTTGCGGTAGGTCTCAGTCCGGTTATTCCGATCTGGATGCAGGCGGACAAGGCCATCCAGAAGCAGGCGAGCATCTATTTCTGCATTATATCCCTTCCCATAGTCTTCAGGGCATCTTCGGTAATCTGCGCAAGCGCGATGAGGGCCCTCAAGGACACCCGCACACCTATGATGGTCAACCTTGCTGCCAATGTGCTGAACGTGATTCTCAATTATCTACTTATATATACTGCAGGTCTCGGAGTCACCGGTGCAGCCATAGCAACAGCCCTGTCCTCGACGCTTGCAGGAATTCTGATGTATGTCCTCATGAGGCGAAAGGAGCAGCTCAGGGCGCCTGAGAAGAGCAGGGGCATAGACAGGGCATTGCTCAAGGAAGCATCCAACATCTCGCTTCCGGCCCTTGCCACCAGCGTCACGAGCTGCCTCGGGCATATCGTGTTTGCCTCGCTGGTCTCCTCACTGGGCACCACAGTGTTTGCGGCCCATGCGATTGCCCTCTCTTCCGAGACCCTGTTCTACCTGCCGGGCTACGGCCTTCGAAGCGCCACATCCACACTCATCGGAATCTCGGTAGGAGAAGATGACAAGGCCAAATTCAGGGTGGTGGAGAGACAGTCGATCATCCTGACTATGGCGATGATGGCATTCACCGGTCTTCTGCTGTTTCTGTTCGCACGCCCCATCATGGGTATCTTCACCCCGGATCAGGAAGTTATCAGGCAGGGAACCAAGGTCCTTAAGCTGATTGCCGTCTCAGAACCGCTGTTCGGTCTGATGATAGTTTCAGAAGGCATCTACTACGGACTGGGACAGACAAAGATCACTTTCATCGTGGAGACCATCGGATCCTGGGGTATCAGGATCCTTGCCACCATAATCTGCATCCATGTCCTGAATGCGACGCTGTTCGAAATCTGGATCTGCATGTTTGCAGACAACACCTTCAGGGCCCTTGCAATGGCTACGCCGCTGTTTCTTGGCAAGGACCTCAAATACTTCGACGGAAGGCGGAAAGCTCTCTGAGCATCTTTTTTGCAATCTCAAGGCAACAAAAAACCCGTCCGCTGTTAAACGGACGGGTAAATCAGATTCATTGCAATCAGTCGCTGTACTTCTCGCGCTTCTGATAGTGGGTATGCAGGAGCTCATGAGCCTTGTGGCTGCCGGGCTTGCCAAGATACTCTGTGTAGAGGGTCTTGATCTCGGTGTTGTCGTGGCTCTTGCGCAGTGCCTTGTTCCTGTCTTCCTTGTAGAGTGCCTTTGCACGCTCTACGCGGATATCCTTGTCCATCTTGACCTGAGAGGAAACGATGGGCTGTCCGCCGCCGTTGACACATCCGCCCGGGCAGGCCATGACTTCGATGAAGGCATAGTTCTTCTTGCCGGAGCGTACGCTGTCAAGCAGGGTGCTGGCATTGCCTGTTCCGCTTGCGACTGCAACGCTGACGTCTGTTCCGCCGATGTTGATCGTAGCTTCCTTGATGCCCTTGACTCCGCGGACTGCCTTGAAATCAACGTTCTCAAGCTTCTTGCCGGTGATTGTCTCATAGGCAGTTCTGAGAGCTGCTTCCATGACACCGCCGGTTGCACCGAAGATGACTGCAGCACCGGTGGACTCACCGAGCATGCTGTCGAAGTCCTCGTCGGGAAGGGCGCAGAAGTCGATGTTTGCCTTCTTGATCATTCTGGCAAGCTCTCGGGTTGTGATGACGATATCGACATCAGCCATTCCATCGTGTCCGAGCTCGGGGCGCTTTGCCTCGAACTTCTTTGCCGTACAGGGCATGACCGAAACAACGACGATCTTATGCGGATCGATGTTCATCTTCTCTGCGAAGTAGCTCTTGATCATTGCACCTTCCATCTCATGCGGTGACTTGCAGGTGGAGAGGTTGTCAGTGAAATCGGGATAGTAGGTCTCGCAGAACTTGATCCATCCCGGTGAGCAGCTTGTGATCATCGGAAGCTTTCCGCCCTTGGAGATTCTCTCGACCAGCTCGTTGGCCTCTTCCATGATGGTGAGGTCTGCACCCCAGTCTGTATCGAAGACCTTGTCGAATCCCAGTCTCCTGAGTGCAGCTGCCATCTTGCCGGTGACAGATGTTCCCATCGGATAACCGAATTCCTCGCCGAGTGCCGCACGCACTGCCGGAGCGGGCTGGACGACGACATACTTGTCGGGATCCTGGAGTGCTGCCCAGACCTCATTGGTATCGTCCTTTTCATGAAGGGCTCCGACGGGGCAGTTGACGATACACTGACCGCAGTTGATACATGCCATCTGGTTGAGCTTGAGTCCCCACGGTGATTCGATTGCTGTCTTGAATCCGCGGTTGACGGGTCCGATGACTCCGACGTTCTGAACCTTGGCACAGACCGAGACGCAACGGCGGCAAAGAATGCACTTGTTGTTGTCGCGGACGATTGAAGGGGACAGGTCGTCGATCGTGTATTCGTTCTTGACACCTTCGTACTTGTCGCCGAACTCAACGCCGAGCTCCAGACAGAGCTTCTGCAGTTCGCAGTTCTGTGAACGGATGCAGCTCAGGCACTCTTTCTTGTGTGTCGAAAGGGTCAGCTCGAGGATGTTCTTGCGGTATTCCTGAATCTCCGGTGTGTTGGTCTTTACATTCATTCCTTCCGCTGCGGGGAGGACACATGCAGCCTGAAGGGCACGGCCGCCGGCATTGACTATACACATGCGGCAGACGCCGAGCTTGTTGACGTCCTTGAGGAAGCACAGGGTGGGGATGCGGATTCCGGCTGAGCGGGCAGCTTCCAGAACGGTTGATCCCTCGGGTGTCTGCACCTTGATGCCGTCAATTGTAAGATTAATCATTTTCTTCATTGTTTCTTTCCTCCGCTCACTTCTTGATGATGGCGCCGAAACGACACTTTTCCATACATGCGCCGCACTTCAAGCACTTGTCCGGATCGATGACATGCTGCTTCTTGATCTCACCTGAGATAGCGCCTGCAGGACAGACACGTGCACAAGCGGTACATCCGCGGCACTTGTCGGTGATGTAGTACTGAAGCAGAGCCTTGCAGTGGTGAGCCGGGCACTTCTTGTCTCTGATATGTGCTTCGTACTCGTCTCTGAAGAACTTGAGTGTGGAGAGAATCGGGTTAGGTGCGGTCTGTCCGAGAGCGCAGAGGGAAGTGGACTTGATTGTCTGTGCCAGCTCCTCGAGTCTCTCGATATCGCCTTCCTTGCCCTTGCCCTCGACGATGCGGTTGAGGATCTCGAGCATGCGCTTGGTTCCGACACGGCAAGGTGTGCACTGTCCGCAGGACTCGTCGACGATGAAGTCGAGATAGAAGCGGGCGATGTCGACCATACAGTTGTCTTCATCCATTACGATCATTCCGCCAGAGCCCATCATCGAGCCGGCAGCAATGAGGTTGTCATAGTCAACCGGTGTATCTAGCAGGGACTCGGGGAGACATCCGCCGGAAGGTCCTCCGGTCTGGACAGCCTTGAACTTCTTTCCGTTGGGGCAGCCGCCGCCGATGTCATAGATGATGGTGCGCAGCGTCGTGCCCATCGGGACCTCGACAAGACCGGTGTTGTTGATCTTTCCGCCGAGAGCAAAGACCTTGGTTCCCTTGGACTTCTCGGTTCCGATAGAGCTGAACCACTCGGATCCCTTGAGGATTATCTGCGGGATGTTTGCATAGGTCTCGACGTTGTTGAGCATGGTCGGCTTTTCGAACAGACCCTTGACTGCCGGGAACGGCGGACGTACGGTCGGCTCACCGCGCTTGCCTTCGATGGAGTGCATGAGAGCGGTTTCCTCACCGCAGACGAATGCACCTGCACCGAGACGGATGCTGATGTCGAAGTCAAATCCGGTCCCGAAGATGTTCTTGCCAAGAAGACCGTACTCACGTGCCTGGTTGGCTGCGATTGTCAGACGCTTGACTGCAATCGGGTACTCTGCACGGACATAGATGTAGCCTTCGCTTGCACCGATTGCATAACCGGCGATTGCCATGGCTTCGAGAATTGCATGCGGGTCGCCTTCCAGGATCGAACGATCCATGAATGCACCGGGGTCGCCTTCGTCGGCATTACAGGCAACGTACTTCTGCTTTGCCTGGCTGTTGTATGTGAACTTCCACTTGAGACCGGTGGGGAATCCTCCGCCGCCGCGTCCGCGGAGACCTGATTTGAGGACTTCCTCGATGACCTCTTCACGTGTCATCTTGGTGAGGACCTTCTCGAGGGCCTTGTATCCGTCCATTGCCAGATACTCGTCGATATTCTCCGGATCGATTACGCCGCAGTTGCGCAGTGCGATACGCATCTGGTGCTTGTAGAATCCGATATCCTCAAGTGCCTTGGAGGCATCCTGCTCGTGTGTGGCATGGTCGGTATAGACCAGATGCTCGACCTTGCGGCCCTTGAGCAGATGCTCGGTTACGATTTCATCGACGTTCTCCGGCTTTACGCGGCTGTAGAAGGTGCCTTCCGGATAGACGATGACGACAGGACCTGCCTCACAGAGTCCGAAGCATCCGGTGCGGATGACTTTGACTTCTTTTTCAAGGCCTGCCTCTGCGATTTTTTCATTGAAACGCTCGATCAGCGTTGCAGAACCGGAAGAAGAACAGCCGGTACCGCCGCAGACCAATACATGTGCGCGATAAATATCCATTCTATCCTCCGACTCATTTCTTCTCGGCTGCGCCGATGGTGTACTCTTCTACCGGGCGTCCGTTGACGATATGCTCCGCCACAATGCGCGGGACCATCTCAGGCTTGACGTGGACATATGTGACCTTTTCCTTGCCGGGCAGAATAACATCTACCATCGGCTCGAGGCGGCACATTCCGATGCAGCCGGTCTGTGAAATCTGCACATGAGCCAGCTGACGCTTTTCGACCTCATCCATGAAGGACAGCATGACAGGACGGGCGCCGGCGGCAATTCCGCAGGTAGCCATTCCGATCACGACACGTGTAGTCTCGCTTTTCTCATCTGTACGCAGATTGATGCGTGAAAGCGTCGCTTTGCGGATCGCTTCAAGTTCTGCCAATGTTTTCATTTCAAGATTCCTCCCAAAATTGGTTCTATTTCTTCCGCAAGAGATTCCCTTATCCACTGTATGACTCCCGGCTCCGCAAGAGATACGCCTTCAAGAACAGGCCTTATCTGCTCGGTCGAGAAGGACATCTCCCCATTGGGGGAAGCGCAGCGTATGGCGAATTCCGGCTTGTCAGGGCTGCCCATGATTATGGAAGCCATTGTGGAAGCCAGATCACCGAGCGGCAGACAGTCGATTGAGGAGGTGTCGAAAAAGGCGGCGATATCCGTTCCTTTTCCTTCCTCGCTCTCTATTTCCACATGACCGCCGGTCTGCATGGCATTCTGCATAAGAAGGGGAATTCCCAGTCCGACCTTCCGGGTTGTCCTGGTTGTTGTAAACGGGCTTCTGACACGGGCCAGGAGATCCGCTGACATTCCGCAGCCGTCATCCCTGACGCCCATCTCCAGCACGCCGTCCGTTCCCAGCAGAAAGCGTATGTCCACATGCGAAGCACCGGCTCTGACACTGTTCTGCACAATATCAAGCAGATGCAGGGCAATCTCTTTCATCTATTACCTCAGTCTTCCTTGGCCCTGTATTTCTCGATAATGCCGGGGATGACATCAGGAGTGAGACGTCCGTAGACCTCTCCGTTGATCATCATGACCGGAGCAAGACCGCAGGCACCGAGGCAGCGTGTGGCTTCCAGTGTGAACTTTCCGTCCGGAGTTGTTCCTCCGACAGGAATTTCCAGAACTTCCGAGAGCTTATCGAGGACATTCTGGCTTCCCTTGACGTAACATGCAGTACCCAGACAGACGCTGATAAGGTACTTTCCCTTCGGATGCAGCGAAAACTGTGCATAGAAAGTAGCTACGCCGTAGACCTCGCTGAGCGTGACGCCCAGGCCTTCTGCGATGAACTTCTGCACATCTTCAGAAACGCATCCAAAAATCTCCTGAGCTCCCTGCAAAACAGGCATCAATGAACCCTTCATGTTCTTGTGGGAATCGATGAGCTTCTGCAGCTGAGCGAATTTCTCCTTGGACTGATCCATGAGATTCTCCTTTTAAACACTAAAATTAACCTATTGGCCGTAAACAACCATTATCGATTATATATTATTTAAAACAATGTGTACACAAGTTATTGAAGGGAAAATCACACTCTGCCGGAGTCTTCCGGAGCTCCGCTTCGAAGCATGTCAAGGAAGGCCTTGACCGAGGGTTCGGGGAGGATTGTCTTGATTTCCGGCTCGAGGATGTCGCCCAGCTGGTGGGCGTCTGAGGAATGGAGAACCACCTTTCCCGCCTGTGGAGTATGGGCGCAGGGCAGACCTCGCCAGACCTCGACCGCGGTGAAGTTCAGCTCCTCTGGCATCATCCCGAGATTGATCAGCAGTCCGTTGGATCCGCGGTTGATGTGGGCGGGAACCGGAACGCCTCCGCGTTCACGGATGATTTTCGTAAGCTCAGAAAGCCTGAGATCAGATGCTCCGATGAGCAGCTCGTCTTCCTCCGCGATGATGTTGTCGTCCTCGTCCATGACATACTGGTTTCCGAAAAACTGGGGTTTGTTCTTTTTCGGAGGCATGTGTGGACGGAGGAACTCGGAAAAATCAAGCGCCTGCTCGACGGTTTCGAAGTAGCCGAGAAGATGGACCTCCTCCCTGGTGGTGATTTCCATTCCCGGAATCATGAGCAGCCCATAGGCATCGCAGCAGGCCTTGACCGCCGGAAGGTTGCGCGCCGAATTATGGTCGGTCACAGCAATCATCTGCAGACCCTTGAGAGCGGCCATTCCGCAGATGTTTGCAGGTGTCATGTCATCATTGGCACAGGGGGAGAGGCATGAATGGATATGAAGATCCGAGAACAGTTCTACCATTCCTCAGTTCTGGGCGGGAATGCCCTTTGCCGCCATTCTGCCGCAGATGTCGAAGGCCGTCAGGGGAGACCGGAGGACAACCATGTTCTCGGAGACCGCCTTTGCAAGGCTTTCTTCTTCCATGTCGATGCTCTCGGGCAGAATCACGCATGCCATTTCCGACAGTACGGCGACGGCAATGACGTTCATGTGTGTCTGTACGGTGACCCAGGCCATGCCGCTGTCTCCGTGGGACATGACCCAGCTGAGGAGGTCGCAGACATATCCGCATGTCACTTCACGGTCCTCGGAGAGGGTCGGGGTAAGGTTCTTCGCTTCAATCAACGGAATCAGTTCTGATACAAGCATTGCAATTCCTCCTATTACGAGCGCTCGGTCTGTGCGATTTCAAGCATCTGCTTGGCCATGTCCTTGATCTTGACCCTGGCGATGTGGATGCAGTCCATTTCGGTGCAGTAGCCGCGTACTATGTCCTCGGCAAAAGTACGGCAGGTGGGGCTTCCGCAGGAGCCGCAGTCGTAGCCGGGAAGACGCTCGATTATCTCGTTCATGGTAGTCATCTTCTTCATCGCAACCGCCATGTCGTCATCCAGTTTGATCGCATCACGAGGCAGAACCTCATCATCGTTCTTCATGGGGTATTTGTTGAGGATGGATGTCGGGATATCCTTGTCCGGATGGATTTCCGGCATTCGGCTGACCATCTGGCGGATGGTATTCTTCGCGACATAGTTGTTCTCGAATGTCAGCGGGCCTCCGACGCATCCGCCCAGACATGCATTGCCTTCGAAGTATGTCAGGTCCGTCAGCTTGTAGTTCTCAACCTCTTCGAGAACCCTGATGACGTTGTTGATGCCGTCGACCGAGAGACTGTTCTCCGGGCAGACCGCGTTGGCTTCTCCGTCGGATGTGGACCAGGCCACGCCGTACTTCGTCGCCGGACGGTAGGAGGGGTCGTTCATCATCTTTTCCACGTAGGGGAGAAGCTGTCCGTAGATTTCGAGAATCGATATGGCTCCGTCGACATCGGACTTCTTCTGTCCCAGAGGGCGGCGGATTGCGGTCATCTTGGCCGGACAGGGCGTGATGAAGAAGCAGCCCACGTCTTCGGGCTTGCAGTTGTTCTTCTTGATGAACTCCGTCTTGGCTATGTTTGCCGCCACCTCCATGGGCTGGCGGATATCCACCACGTTGTCAAGCAGATCCGGGAAGCGGACCTGGATCAGACGGACTACAGCCGGGCAAGCAGATGAGATCAGCGGTTTGGGAAGATCGGGCTGCTTGAGTTTCTCGCGGATTGCGCGGGTGACGACGTCTGCGCCGCGTGCAACCTCGAAGACATCCGCAAAACCGATGCAGCGCAGCGCCTCGATGACATACTCGGGGTTCTGCAACCCGCGGAACTGCCCGTAAAGGGTAGGCGCGGGAAGGGCGATGGCATACTTGAATTGCCTGATCATGCTGAAATGATCGGTCTCTGCTATCTTTGCATGATTCTCGCAGACGCGTATGCACTCACCGCAGTCGATGCAGTGAGTGTCCAGGATATGGGCTCTGCCTCCGCGGACACGGATGGCCTCGGTGGGGCAGTGTTTCAAACAGTTTGTACAGCCTTTGCACAGTTCCTTTGCAAGACGTACGGAATGATAAGGTCTTTCTTCCATCATTATCCTCTCGGGTCCGCCCGCTCTCAGGCCAGGTGGAAACCCATCGTAATAGTCGTTCCTACGCCTACGGTGCTCTTGATGTCGAAATCGTCGGCGTTGCGCTTCATGTTCGGCAGTCCCATTCCGGCGCCGAAGCCCAAAGACCGGGCCATCTCGCTTGCGGTCGAATAGCCTTCCTTCATGGCCATCTTGAGGTCGGGGATGCCGGGGCCGATGTCCGAAGAAATCAGTTCAACAAGACCTGGATAGACATTGAGCGTCAAGTCTCCGCCGAGGGAGTGGATGACAAGGTTGAGCTCGACTTCGTAGGAGGCCACCGCCACGCGCCTGAGGACATCACCGCTTACGCCGATCTGCTTCAGCTGGCGCTTGATGTCGGCCGATGCGTGGCCGGCGCTGGTATAGTCGTCCTTGGCTACGTGATAGGATCCGGTGTACAGCGGTTCCATTACTTCTTGTCCTCCTGATCCCATTGGGTGGGGACAGGTACTCCGCGCAGTCCCATCTGATAGAGAACTCCGCAGGCGGAGAAGGCTGTCAGCTTCGTGGCCAGTACGACCAGACCCTGTTCGTCCGCACTTTCAAGTATGTCATCCGTGGGAATCTTTCCTCTGGCGAAAACAAGGCATTTGAGATCCAGCATCTCACTGGTGCGCACCACATGCGGATTGGTAAGACCCGTGATCAGTACGGTCTTCTCGTCAACAAAAGCCAGAACATCGCTCATCAGATCCGAACAGCATGCCGTATAGACGGGCGTGTCAAGCTTGTCGGCACCGATGAGCACCTTTGCATTCAAAACAGTAACCATGTCAGCGATAGTCAAAGTTTTCACCTCATTTCATATTGAGTATTTCTGAATTAGTGTAAGGTATGGTGTTTGAGGCGTCAACTTTTTTTGATTTGGGTATATTAAACGGAATTTACATGATATATTGTGTTGTACAAGGGAGGGTTATGACGGGACGGCTTATCGTTGTTTCCATAGATGCTCTTGTTTATGAGGATCTTGACCACTTCAAACACTTGCCGTGTTTCTCAAGGTTCTGGAATGAAGGTTCCAGGGTCAATAGGGTGCGCACCGTCTATCCGTCTCTGACTTACCCCGCACACACAAGCATTCTCACCGGAGTTTCTTCGGGAAGACATACGGTCATCAACAACGAGCCCTTCCTTCCGGGGCAGAGCCCGAGGCCCTGGTTCTGGTTCCACGACAGGGTTGCCGTCAGGGACATCCACGATGTTGCAAAGAAGGCGGGTCTGACGACATGTTCGCTTTTCTGGCCCGTAACCGGCAACCATAAGAGCGTCGATTATCTCATCGACGAATACTGGCCTCAGTTCAAGGGCGATACCCTTGAGGCAGCCTACAAGAGGGCGGGCTGCTCGGACGAACTCTATGAGGCGGTTGTCAGAAAGAGAGAGGGCAGTTTCAGGGCCTTCGATTCGTCCGTGACCGACTATGCTTCAACTGAGATCGCCTGCGATATCATCAGGAAATACAAGCCAAACCTCATGACGCTGCATCTGACTCTTGTGGACAGCACGCGGCATGACTACGGGGTGTTCAACGACAAGGTCGAGCAAGCCGCGGCCAAGACCGAGGATTTCCTCTCGATGATCTTCGAGGCCTGCAGGGAAGCCGGAACCTTCGATGAAACGAACTTCGTCATCACGAGCGACCACGGCCAGCTCTGCTATACCAGAAAGGTCAACCTCAACAGGCTCCTCGCGGAGGAAGGCCTGCTGGAGTTGGATGCGGACGGGACTCTGAAAAGCTGGGATGCATACGTGGAAAGCGCATGTTTCTCTGCCCATGTTTATCTGCACGATCCTTCGGACAAGGCCCTTTACCACAGGGTGGAAAAGCTTCTCGGATCATGGTGTGCCGATCACACATACGGAATCGGCAAGGTCTATACTGCAGATGAGGCCAGATCCGATTTCGGCCTGTACGGCGATTTCTCCTTTGTGATAGAGACTGACCAGACAACGGTTTTCAGCTCCAAGCTGTCGGATCCGGTCTGGGTGCAGTGTCCGCCTGAGGTCCCGGGATACGGGAGGGCCACCCACGGGCATGATCCCGACGTGGGGCCGCAGCCGGTGTTCCTGGCGTACGGTCCTGCAATCAGGAAGGGGGCGGTCATTCCGAGGGCGGACATAAGAGACGAGGCGCCGACATTCGCGGCGATTCTGGGACTGGATTTCCCGGAAGCTGAAGGGCATCCCATTCGTGGGTTATTGAAGGACAGGGGGATCTGAGTATGGCAAGTGTTGTTCTCAAAAACGTCAGCAAGATCTATCCGCCTGCGGAGTGGGCGAAGATAAGGAAGAAGGACCAGGCTTCCGACCTCAATGCATCTCCTCAGCTGAGCGAGAAAGGCTTTGCAGCGGTCACGGATTTCAGCCTGGAGATCAGGGACAAGGAATTCATAGTCCTGGTAGGCCCCTCGGGATGCGGGAAAAGCACGACCCTTAGAATGATCGCCGGCCTTGAGGAGATAAGCGGGGGAGAACTCTACATAGACGACAGGCTTGTCAATGAGATAGAGCCCAAGGACAGGGATGTCGCGATGGTTTTCCAGAACTACGCGCTATACCCCCACATGACGGTCTACAACAACATAGCATTCGCCTTGAAGAAAAGGATCAGATCGAAAGCGGAGATAGACAGGAAGGTCAGGGAGGCTGCTGAAATCCTCGGAATAACCGAATACCTGGACCGCAAGCCCAAGAGCCTTTCCGGCGGCCAGAGACAGAGAGTGGCCATCGGGCGTGCCATAGTGCGCAATCCGAAGGTCATGCTGATGGACGAACCGCTTTCCAACCTAGATGCAAAGCTCAGAAACCAGATGAGGGAAGAGCTTCTGACCCTCAGAAACAGGATCGACACGACATTCGTCTATGTCACCCACGATCAGACGGAAGCCATGACCCTCGGCGACAGGATCGTGATCATGAAGGACGGATTCATCCAGCAGGTGGGAACACCTCAGGAGGTCTTCGAGAATCCGGCCAATACATTCGTCGCAGGTTTCATCGGAACCCCGCAGATGAATTTCTTCGATGCCTCCCTTGAGAGGGACGGTCAGAGATACACTGTCCGGATGGGCAATTTCCATGCCGATGTCGGTGAAGAGGCTGCAAGGAAACTGGCATTCAACAATGTCACAGGAGGGGATATCATCCTCGGCGTAAGACCCGAAAGCATCACAGAAACCGAAGACGAGGTTTCTTTCTCCGCACGCGTTGGCGTCCTGGAGCTGATGGGATCTTCTGTGCATATCCATCTGGAGCACAACGGCAAGAAGGCGATAATGGTCACGCAGGTTCTCGGTGAGAACGGAAAGCTGAAGATGGACTATAAACCGGGAAGCATAATGCGCTTCAGATTCGCCAGGGAAGCGATGTATCTCTTCGACAGACAGACGGGAAAGAACCTGGAGGTATGACGTCAGCATGAAAATGAAGACGAGGAAAAATCTTAAAGTTCTCCTTTTCCTACTCCCGATACTGCTGTTTGCGGTTGTTTTCGTCTACTATCCCTTCATACGGAACATCGTCAACAGCTTCTCCCTTGTAAATGCAAAGGGCGAGATCAGGGGCTTTGCAGGTCTGGAGAACTACAGATACACATACGGAAGGAAGGACTTTCCCCAGGCCCTGAAGCATACTCTTTTAATTGCGGCGATCAACGTTCCTGCCACGCTGATCATAACGATATCTCTTGCGCTCCTTGCCAACAAGCGGCGCAGGCTCAGTCCCCTGTACGAAACGCTGTTCACCATGCCAATGTCGGTCTCCATGTCGGCAGCCTGTATGATCTTCAAGTCCATGTTCAGCCCCAGCGTGGGTATCATCAACTACGTGTTCGGCCTCAAGATTGGGTGGTTCGAGAGCAAGGAGACAGCGCTTGCGGCCTGTCTGATCCTGACTATCTGGATGGGAATCGGGTTTGATTTCCTGCTGATGCTCTCCGCGCTCAGGGGAATCCCTTCCCACATAATCGAGGCTACCCGTGTAGACGGAATCAGCCCGCTGAGGAGAATCTTCAGGGTCCAGATCCCGCTTATCTCTCCCACGATCTTCTATGTGTTCTGCACGAACTTCGTGCTGGCCATGATGACCAGCGCCCCGATGATAATAATCATGGGGGTCAGCGCGGAATCGTCCGCAACCAACACCCTGATGTCGATGATGTACCAGAGCGGTTTCTCCAGTTCCGATTACGGACTTGCCGCGGTACTGAGCATAACGGCCTTTGTGCTTACCCTGGGATTCACGATCCTGTCGTTCGTGTTCGAAAGAAAGAGGGTGCATTACCAATGATGAGACTGAAAACCAAAAACGCCATAAAAGATACCGTGGTCTCGATCATTGCCATCGCAATCGGGCTGATCATCATCTTCCCGATAATCTACTGCGTCTGCGGCGCCTTCAAGACGGAGAGCGAATTCCTTACCCCCAATCTTCTCCCCGGAAGCTTCAGCTATACGAAGAACTTCTCCGATGCCCTCAGGAAGGGAGACCTTCTGCGCTACATCGGGAACTCCTTCATCGTGGCTTTCTTCGGAACCCTGATCAGGATGGTGCTGTCCATCCTGGCGGCCTATGCCTTCGCGTACTTCGATTTCAGGTTCAAGAATGTCCTGTTCTTCCTGATTCTGGGAACGATGATGATTCCGGGCGATGTCCTTCTGGCCACCAACTACCTCACGATATCCAAACTGCACATGCTCAATACTTATTTCGCATGCATGGTGGTCTCTTTCGTGAGCGCATCGCAGATGTTCATGCTGCGCCAGCGCTTCATGTCGGTACCGAGGGACATGAGGGAAGCGGCCCAGATCGACGGGTACGGAGACCTGAGCTACCTGATCACGATTCTTATTCCGATCTGCAGGCCCGTCATCACGACGCTGTTCGTCCACAGTTTCATCAACCTGTGGAACGCCTATCTCTGGCCGCTGATCGTAACCGCAAGCAAGCCGGCCATGAGAACCATCATGGTCGGAATAACCAAGCTCAATTCGTGGGAGGACGAGAACTATCAGCTGGTTCTCGCGGGAGTGTGTATTTCGCTGATTCCATCGATGATACTCTTCATCATCATGCGGAGGAACATGAGGAAGGGTGGCATGGAGGGATCCCTGGTAGGTTGAATATTACGGTTCGTGGAACCGTTCTGATATTAATGGAGGAAAAAATGAAAAAACTGCTTTTTGTCATTTGTGTTGTTCTTGTTTCTGCAGCCATGCTTTTCGCATCCGGAGCTCCCGAGCAGAAAAAGGAAGAGACCAAAGTTGCATTGGGTTCCGCCCCGGTGACAATCACCTTCTGGCACTGCGCTTCCGACGATGCCGGCGTTCTCATGGACAAATACATCAAGGAGTTCAATGAGACCAACAAGTATCAGATCACCGTCAATGCCATCTACCAGGGCCAGTATTCCGATGCCACGACCCTGATGAAGACCATCCTTTCGGCAGAGAACTACTCCGAGCTTCCGGATATCATGCAGCTGGATGCCACGGGAAAGGTTGCCTTCTTCGATTCCGGAAAGGCCTTCACGATCGATGATGCCGAGGCCTATTTCGGGCAGAGCATCAGGGGCGATTATCTTGAAGGCGCCCTCGGAAACTGGGAGTACAGCGGCTCTCAGCTCGGACTTCCGTTCGCAACTTCGACAACCGTCACATACTACAACAAGGACCTTCTGGCCAAGGCAGGATGGGATCACTGTCCCGATACCTTTGCAGACATCATCAAGCTTTCGGCCGACATGAAGGCCGCAGGCATCAGTGCCGCAGCATACGGCACGGTTCCCAACTCGCCGACGCTTGCAAACTGGATCGGACAGCTCGGAAGCTACATCGTCAACTACAAGAACGGTTCCGAGGCATCCGCAACAAAGCTCGAGTGCATCGACAACGGTGCCCTGAAGACCTTCCTCACGGAATGGAAGGCCATGTACGATGCAGGCGCGCTGGTCAACCAGAGCCTCTCGACCAACCAGTTCATCGCAGGCGAGGTTGCAGTATTCACGAACTCATCGGCTAACGTCAGCAATATCCTCTCGAAGGTCAACGGAGCATTTGAGGTCGGAGCAGGCACATATCTGAGAGTCAACGACAGCGCTTCCTACGGCGCAACCGTCTCGGGATCATGTCTTGTCATGTTCGATTCAGGCGATTCGCTCAAGAAGGCGGCAACCTGGGAGTTCATCAAGTACATGACCGGAGAGGGCGTCCAGGTTGATTTCGCAATCGGCACAGGCTACACACCTGCATACAAGAGCGCTTCCGACAACGCAGCCTACAAGGAATTCCTTGCAGCTACACCGCAGTTCGCAGTCGCAGCAGATCAGCTTGCAAAGACTCCCGCCTCGATGAGATCGATTACCATCGGACCGTCCGTCGATTTCTACTACGCAATCCAGAACGAGGTCTCGGACATGCTGTCCAAGAACCTTGCCGTCGATGATGTAGTCAAGAGCATGGGCGATAACCTTCAGGCTCTGCTCGACAACTACCACAGGACAAATCCGTGAAGAGGTGAGCATGCCGATAAAAATCCGAACAATTGCCGTAACAGGGGAGAAGAAGACGGAAATCCTGGATCTCGAGACCCCGGATCTCGTGTACGGAGAAGTTCTGGTTAAGGTCCATGCCGTGGCCCTGTGCACCCTCGAGCAGAGGATATTCAGACGTGATGTCAAAATGCCTCTTCCGTGTACAGGCGGACATGAGGTTTCCGGAGAGATTGCAGCCCTCGGTCCCGGCGTCGATGCCGGACGCTGGGCTGTCGGTCAGCGCGTGGCTGTCAGGATGCTCTACAACTGCGGCGAATGCTACTACTGCAGGACCGGACGCACCAATCTGTGTACAAAAGCCCTGAAGAAGCCTGTCAGGGAGGGCCTTCTTCCCGGTCCCGGAGGGCTTTGCGATTACGTGATCGTCAAATCCCAGGACCTTTTCGACATAGCAGACGGAATATCATATGAGGAGGCCGCTCTCACAGAGCCGCTGGCCTGCTGCGTCCACAGCGTACGCAAGGCCGATCTGCAGTTTGCGGATACCGTTGTGGTGATCGGCGGAGGAATCATGGGAATCAACCATGTCATGCTCTGCAAGAAGCGGGGCTGCAGGGTGATTCTTTCCGAGGTCGATCCCGCAAGAAGGGAGCTTGCCTCGAGGCTCGGTGCCGATGTCACCTTCAATCCGCTTGAGAAAGACCCCGTTGCCTATGTCAGGGAACTTACGGATGGACGCGGAGCTGACTGCGTGTTCAACACCACGGCAATTCCTTCGGTTGTCCCGCAGGCGATAGCCATGGTCGGAAAGACCGGAAAGATGGTCCAGTACTCCTCGATGCATCCCGATGCACCGGTGGAGGTGAGCCCTCAGATGCTCCATTCAAGCGAAGTCGTGCTCACAGGCTCCGTCAGTCCGACGGCCCTTGATTTCGATACCGCCAACAGGCTGATCAACTACAGGATTATAGATATGAAACCCGTCATTTTCGGGACATTCGAGTTTAAGGATGCGCAGGCCGCCTTCGAACAGTCAATCGTTCCGGGCACATTCCGCTGCATAATCACCGACTGAGAACCATGGAAAAACATCTTGTCATTGTTTCATTCGATGCAATGGTCTGCGAAGACCTCGATCTGCTGAGAGACGGTCCTGTTTTCTCGAAATTCCTCAACGAGGGAGCCAGAGTGAACAGGATCAGGACAATCTATCCGTCGCTGACCTATCCGGCGCATACAAGCATGCTTACCGGCGCGCGCTGCGGAAAGCACGGCATCGTGAACAATGAGCCTTCGGAAACTGGCAATCTGAAGTGCGATTGGTACTGGTTCCATGACAAGGTCAGGATTCCCGATATCCACGATGCGGCCAAGAAGGCCGACCTGAGAACGGCCTCGGTCTTCTGGCCCGTCACCGGGGCTCATGGGAGCATCGATTACCTGATTGCAGAGTACTGGGCGCAGGGTCCTGAAGACACTCTTGAAAAGGCATACAAGAGGGCGGGTACCTCGGATGAGGTCTATGATGAGATAGTGAAGCCGGTGGAGAAGATCATGGCCTCATGGGAGCCTGCGAGCTCGGATGACGGCAAGACCGAGATGGCCTGCAGCATCATCCGCAGGTACAAACCCCATATCCTGACTCTACACCTCGGCCAGATCGACAGCTTCAGGCACAAGAACGGAGTGTTCAACGGAAAGGTGGCAGAGGGCGTCATGCGCAGCGAGCGCTACATGCAGATGATCTTCGACGCCTGCCGTGATGCCGGGATACTGGAGAATACCGATTTCGTGATCTGCAGCGACCACGGCCAGATCAACTACAGCCGGAGAATGAACCTGAACCTGCTCTTCGTGCGCGAGGGTCTTATAAAGACTGATGAGCAAGGAAACATCACCGAATGGAAGGCCTGGGCCAAGAGCGCCAATTTCTGTGCCCAGGTCTATCTTTCCGACCAGGCTTTCTCGGACAGGGTCCACTGCATTCTGAAGAAGGCATGCGAAGCCGGAGATCTGGGGATAGGACGGGTGATGACTGCCCAGGAGGCCCGCACTCGGTACGGCCTTTACGGGGATTTCTCCTTTGTGCTTGAAAGCGACGAGTCCACGCTGTTCTCCTCGAAGTGGACGGAGCCGCTGTTCTCTCCTGCGGAATCAGTGAGGGCCAGCCACGGCCATGATCCTGCTGTCGGTCCTCAGCCTGTTTTCCTCGGATATGGGCCCAGCTTCAGAAGCGGAGTTGTCCTTTCCGAAGGAGAAATCATAGACGAGGCACCTACCTATGCAAGGATTCTGGGCCTGGAGCTTCCCGATGCGGAAGGGGCCCCGATGTCCGCTCTCCTAAATATTTCTTGACGGCTATTTTTGCCGATGGTAAAATTTACGCAGAATTCCGAAGACTGAAATTGAGAGGTTTTAAGTGAAGGATGTGACTGCACAGGTTCTTGGAATTCTTGCCCTTTTGGCAATGGTGCTTTCATATCAGCAGAAGGAACGGAAGAGGTTGCTGTGGTTCCAGCTGGGGTCCAATGCCCTGTATGCCGTGAGCTACTTTCTTCTGGGTGCAAACACGATGGTCGTGATGTGCGCCGTCAATGTGGCCCGTTCCTTTGTTTTTTCGGAGAACGATACAAAATGGGGCAAAAGCCGCCTCTGGCTGTATCTGTTCCTAGCCGTGGCGCTGGTAGGCGGAATAATAACCTGGAGCGGTTGGCTCGATCTTCTGATCATCGCTGCAACGCTGCTTCTGACGGTTACCCTTTATTCCACCAATCTGCGGCTGATGAGGAAGGTTTTCCTGATTCTTCCGTTTATGTACATCGCCTACAACGTGGCGCATAAGTCATACGGCGGAATCGGAAACGATGTTTTCTGCATCGTATCCGCATTGATCGCAATCTGGCGTTTTGACATTAAGAAAAAAAGTGCTGAGAAGGAAGAGGCCGGGCAAGATTCGGTCGGTTCCGGAGAAGCATGAAACCATCGATTGTATGACCCTGGAGTCCCTTCCGGGACAAGAGGAAAGCCCTGATCGTGTTAACTACGGTCGGGGTTTTATTGTTAAAAGGGTGGAATCTGAGGTTTTCCGGAGATGAAAAAAAGGAGGAAATCATGTCGGAGAAAATGAAGGTTTTGGCAATCACAGGCGCAAAGAAGCCTGAAATCGTAGAGGTCGACCGCCCGGTTCCCGGTCCCGACCAGGTTCTTGTGAAGATTGACGGTACCGCAATCTGCACATGGGAGCAGAGAGTCTATGCAACCGGCAAATTCAAGATGCCGTTCCTGGGCGGCCACGAGGTCGTAGGTCATGTAGTGGAGATGGGAAGCAAGGTGCGCACACGCGAGTACAAGGTCGGAGACCGTGTTGCCGTCAGCGTAATCAATTCCTGCGGAACCTGTTACTACTGCAGGCGCGGCGAGGAGAACCTCTGTGTCGATTCATATGCCAACCTCAGCGAGGACCTTGGAATGAACGGTCCCGGAGGATTCGCAGAATACAAGGTCGTTCCGCCCAACAAGCTCTGGAAGCTCAGGGATGACCTTCCCTGGGAGTACGGAACCTTCTCCGAGCCCCTGGCCTGTGTCTGCAACAGCGTCAGGAAGACCGACATCAAGCTCGGCGATGACGTAGTCGTCATCGGCGGCGGAATAATGGGTATGTTCCACATGATGGTTGCCAAGCTTCAGGGCGCCAGGGTAATCATGAGCGAGATAGACGAGGCGAGAAGAAAGCTCGCCGAAGAGCTCGGATGCGACATCACGTTCTCCCCCAAGGAGAAGGATGCCGTTGCATATGTCAGGGAACTGACCGAAGGCAGGGGAGCAGATGTGGTATTCGACACCACCGTTCTGCCTGCGGTGGCAGCGCAGGCCATCGACATGGCCGGAAAGATGGGTCGCGTCGTCATGTATTCGTCGGTCATTCCCGCCGATTCCATCCCGCTTGATGCCAACGCACTGCACAGCAGCGAGAAGGTTATCACGGGTTCTGTCAGCCCGTCGATCCAGTCGTTCGACACCGCCGTAAGGCTTCTGAACAAGGGCCTGATCGATCCTGGGAAGCTGCTCCACGGGGTATACTCGAAGGAAGATGCGGTCGAGGCATTCGAGACATCGATCAGACCCGATACCTATCGTGTCATCATAAAGTTCTGACGGAGGGTTGATGAAGGACTTCTCCTTTTGCGTTCCGACACGCTTCATCGTGGGAAAGAACAGTCCCGCGCATGTCGGAGAGCAAATTGCCGCATACGGCGGACACAGGGTTCTCATCGTAGATGACGGAGGTTCCTATCTCACGGAGCTTCTGCGCAGCGTGAGATCCTCGATCGAACGGGAGGGCCTTGAAGCGTTTGAGATCGAGCACAAGGCCGTTTCCCCTCGGCTGTCCATCGTCATGGAGGGTGTGAGGTTCTGCAGGAAGAACGATATAGATTTCATCCTTGCAGTGGGTGGCGGAACCGTCATGGATACCGCTAAGGCGATTGCCTTTTTCTGCGAGAACGACGGAGATCTGACCGAGTATGTTCTGTACAGGAAGTCCAGTCCCAGATGCAGGAAGGTCGCCAGCGTCGTGACGCTGAGCGGAACCGGAAGCGAGGTTTCCGCCACCGCCATGATAATCGATGACAGGCAGGAGCCCGGAATAAAGTATCCGCTGTTCCAGGAATCCATCAGGTTCCTGTTCTCGGTGATGGATCCGTCCCTGACATGTACGCTTCCCATGAGGACCACGATGGCGGGAGCCTTCGATGCTATCACACATGTCATTGAGCATTATTTCTGCGGCCCAAGCGGCTACGACATGCAGGACCGCATGTGCGAGGCCGTGATGAGTTCCATCATGGCCAACATGAGGGCGGTGAAGGATAACCCCGCCGATTACGGTACAAGGGCGCAGCTGCAGATGGGTTCCACGCTTGCCAACAGCACGCTGCTTGGAATCGGCTGCGACAGCGACTGGGCAGTCCACTACATGGAGAACCCGGTGACCACGCTGACGCACAATCTGCACGGCAGCACTCTTGCAATCATTTCGGTTGCATGGATGCGCTACTGCTACGGAAGGGACCTGCCAAAGGCCGTGAACTTCGCAAGAAGGGTCATGGACGTTGCGCCGCAGGCCACTGACGAGCAGACCGCAATCAAGGGAATCGATGCCTTGGAGGAGTTTCTCCGTGAGATGGGACTGCCTGTGAGGCTGAGTGAAATAGGAATCAAGCCGGATCTGTTCCCGGTTCTTGCGGACAGAGCCCTGCAGACCGCAGGGTCGGAAAGGGTGGGAGGAGTATCGCTTCTCACCCGCGATGAAGTCATGGAAATCTATAAACTGGCTGAATGATTACGGAGGTCAAAAGGAATGCTGGTAAGTATAAAGGAGATGCTCGGCCGGGCAAAGGCCGAAGGATACGGAATTCCCGCGGTATCCGCAGGAAATGAAACGACACTGCGTGCTGCAATCGAAGAGGCTGAGAAGGCCAATTCCCCGCTGATCGTCCTTGTAGGCTACTATTTCACGGATGCCGTGAACTACTACTCGAGGCTGATCGAGGATTTCTCGAAGGCTGCATGTGTTCCCGTAACCGCCATGTGGGACCACTCTGCCGATTTCAAGCACTCGGTGCGTGGAATCCGCGCAGGCATGCCGTCGATCATGGTTGACAGATCATCGTTGCCATATGCCGAGAATGTGGCCCAGACAAAGGAACTGGTCCGCATCGCACATGCCGTCGATATCGATGTCGAGGCTGAGATCGGACATGTCGGCGGAGCCGATGAGGATATGGGCGCAGACAGCGAGAACGCACTGACCATACCTTCCGAGGCCGTCAGCTTCGTAAAGGAAACGGAGTGTGACTGCCTTGCAGTTGCAATCGGAACCGCACATGGAGCATACAAGGGTGTTCCCAAGATCAGATTCGACCTTCTCAAGGAGCTTGCCGAAAAGGTTCCCGTACCGCTTGTCCTGCACGGAGGAAGCGGAACCGGAGACGAGAACATCTCCAAGGCCTGCAGAATGGGAATCACCAAGGTTAACGTGGCCAACGAGCTCATGAAGGCCAGCTACGATGCCCTGGAGGCATACGGAATGGACGGCAACAGGGCCTACAAGTTCTGGCCGGTCCTCGAGGAAGGCTACAGAAAGCAGGTCGCACACCTGTTCGAAGTGTGCGGATGCGCGGGCAAGGCATGGCCGGCAAGGCAGGTCTTCACCGCCAAGTTCATGAAATGATTCGCATTTCCGAATAGGAAGGATGATAGAAAAACAAATCAAAAGGAGAGAGAGACATGAAAAAACTGATTTCACTACTGTTGGTTCTTGCTCTTGCAGTTTCATTCTGCTTTGCAAACGGTGCTTCGGAAGGAAAGGCAGCACCTGTTGCTCAGGTTGAATACAAGGATACCGCCGTCATCGGTTTCCAGACAAAGACCTCCAGCATCAGCCCGCCTACCCAGACAAGCGTCATGCACAGGTTGTTCTTCAACCTCACACACGACACTCTGGTGGATTACGACGAGGAAACCTCCAGCTTGAAGCCGGGCCTTGCCAAGTCCTGGACCGTAAGTGACGATTTCAAGGTCTGGACATTCGTTCTCAGAGACGATGTCTACTTCCACAATGGAGAGAAGTTCACTGCGGATGACGTTCTCTTCACATGGGAATTTGCAAAGGATGACGGAAGTACGAACGCCACCGTCAAGACAACTTACAACAAGATCGAGGCAATCAAGGTCATCGACGATACAACCGTCGAAATCACCCTGAAGAACGGTGACATCGACTTCCTGTACACCTATTCGAACGAGAGCTACTCGGTTCTCAACAGGGAAGCAGTAACCGCCGATGCAGCCAAGGGCCCCGGAATCGGAACAGGTCCGTACATGAACGATGAGTTCGTGGTCAGCGATCACACCACACTCCAGCGCAACGAGAAATACTGGGGAGAGCTCCCGCCGACCAAGACCCTCGAGTTCAGATTCATCTCCGATGCAACAACCAGACTCGCAGCCCTCGAGGCAGGTGAGATCGATGTATGCCAGGGACCGAACAACACGGAGCACAACATCATCAGGGCAAACGATGATCTGATCCTCTATGTCTGCCCCGGAATGAACCTTACATTCCTCGCATTCAATTCCGAAGTTCCGGCTCTCAACGACCCGAACCTCCGCCTTGCAATTGCTTATGCAATCAACGACCAGGAGATCATCGACGGTGCAGCATCCGGTGTCGGATCCGTTTCCGACGGCATGTGGGGATTCTTCACCTACGGTTACTACGATGACTGGGCAGGTGCTGGACTTGCTTCCTATCAGCCCCAGAACATCGAGAAGGCCAAGGAGTATCTGGCAAAGTCCAACTATCCCAACGGCGGTCTGACGATCAGAATGACCTGTAACAGCGCATGGACGGTCGGAGCACTTCAGATCATCCAGGCTCAGCTCAAGGCTCTGAACATCACGGTCGAGGTCCAGCAGCTGGACAGCGCAGGTTTCACCAGCATGACAAAGGCCAAGGAGCACGAGGTCGTCATCCAGTCCGCAGCCCTTACAGGTGCCGGCGGAGATATGGCCAAGTTCTTCACGGCCGGCAACACTGCCAACACAGCTACCTACAACAACGAGAAGGTCACCGAGCTCTTCAAGCTTGCAGGTGTAGAGAAGGATGAGGCAAAGAGAAAGGACTACTACAAGCAGATCCAGCTGATCATCCACGAAGAAGCTCCGTATATTCCTCTGTACTACGCAGGAACAGGCGTGGCTTACTCCAAGAAGGTCTCCGGTGCTGTATGGAACGGTTCCGGAAAGTTCGACTATTCTCAGGTTAAGGTAGAGAAGTAATTCCGTCCGATCCGGTTCTGCCGTGCCGCTCTGCGGTGCGGCAGACCTATTTATTTCCGGAGGTATGAAAGATGCTGAGGTATGCCATCAAGCGTCTGCTCCTTATGATTCCCGTAATCATAGGAGTATCATTCCTTATCTTCTTCATCATGGACCTTGCTCCCGGCAACATCATCGATACCAAGATCGCCGAAGAGAACATGACCGATGAGGAAGCAGAAATGCTCAGGGAGCAGTACAATCTCAACGGCTCCATGATTTCCCGATATTTCAAATACATGGGAGGTCTGGTAAGGGGCGATCTGGGCAAATCCTACATCACAGGGAAACCGGTTCTCGAGAGTTATCTTGAGAAGCTGCCGGCAACCATAGTTCTTGCGGCGGCATCCATTCTGGTTTCCGTCATAATATCGATTCCGCTCGGAATCTACTCCGCAATCAAACGCGGCACTTTCCAGGACAATACCTGCATGGTCCTGAGCTTCCTGGGACTTTCGATCCCCAACTTCTGGCTCGGCCTCATGCTGATCATAACAATAGCGCTGAACGTCAAATGGATCCCCACAAGCGGATTCAGGGGCATTGCCAGCGTCATCCTTCCCGCCATTACGGTAGGAACCGGCCTCACGGCCACTCTTGCCAGAACGACCAGATCCTCCATGCTGGATGTCCTTAACCAGGACTATCTCAGGACCGAGAGGGCAAAGGGAAACAGCGAGTTCCGCGTAGTCATGAGATACGCACTGGTCAACGCTCTCATTCCCATCATCACAATCGCAGGAGGACAGTTCGCCGCCTGTCTCGGAGGTTCGGTCCTCACGGAGACGATCTTCGCCTGGCCCGGAGTCGGGCGTCTGATCATAGACAGCGTGAACTCGAGAGATGTGCCTATGGTTGTAGGCTGCATCATCATGAAATCATTCAGCATAGGACTGGTCGTTCTCTGCGTCGACCTTCTTTATGCGGTAATCGACCCGAGAATCAAAGCCATGTATGCAAGAGGTAGAAGGAGGAGAAAATGAGCAAGAAGAATGAAACTCCCGAGCTTCTGGTATCCCGAAAATACGTAAGACAGAGCCAGATCCGCATCATCCTCCACAACCTCAGGAAGAACAAGGGCGCAATGATCGGCCTCGCCATCATAACGTTGCTTGTCCTTGTATCCTGTTTCGCCGATGTCCTCTTCGATTACGACACGGAGATCGCAGGACTGAACATAAGCGAGAAACTCATTCGTCCGTGCAAGGAACACCTCTTCGGAACCGACGACCTCGGACGTGACATATTCAAGCGGGTCCTTTACGGGGCCAGATACTCTTTGGGGGTCGGATTTGCGGCTACCATGATAGGAATGGCCATAGGAGTCGTGTTCGGGGCCATCGCCGGATACTACTGCGGCCTTGCGGAAGATATCATCATGAGGCTCAACGACATCCTTTCCGCCGTTCCTTCGATCCTTATGGGAATAGTCATAGTCTCGGCCCTCGGTGCGTCCACATTCAACCTGATGCTGGCCATCGGAATCACCAGCGTGCCGCAGTTCGTCCGAATAACGCGTGCGGCTGTCCTATCCGTGCGCAACCAGGAATATGTCGAGGCCCTCAAGGCGACGGGAATGTCCGAGGCAAGGATAATCGCCTTCCACATCATCCCGAACTGCATGTCTCCCATCATCGTGCAGATCACCCTCAGAATCGCATCGGCAATCATAGCCACTTCCTCACTGAGCTTCCTCGGCCTGGGTGTTCCCGTCCCGGCTCCGGAATGGGGAAGCATGCTCAATCTCGGAAGGTCCTATGTCAGAACCGCATCGTACCTGACTATCTTCCCCGGAATCGCAATCCTGATTACGGTTCTGGCATTCAACCTCCTGGGCGACGGACTGCGCGACGCACTGGATCCGAAGCTTAGGAAATAGGGGGCCGGAATGAAGAAAGACACTGAAATCAGAAAAGACGACATAGCCCTCGAGCTGAAGAACCTGCGGGTCAAGTTCGTTCTCGAGAGGGAGACCGTCGAAGCAGTCAACGGAATAGACATAACCCTGAAGAGAGGACATACGCTGGGATTGGCCGGAGAGACCGGCGCCGGAAAGACCACCACGGCCCTGTCGCTGCTGCGTCTTGTTCCGCATCCCGGAAAGGTCGAATGCGATTCTCTCAAGGTCGACGGAAAGGATGTCCTGAAAATGACATCCAAGGAGCTCGAGAAGTTCCGAGGTTCGGATCTGGCCATGATATTCCAGGATCCGATGACATCGCTCAACCCGGTTTTCACCGTGGGACAGCAGATTGCGGATACCATCATGCTTCATAATCCGACCACGAAGGAAGATGCCATGAAGCAGGCAGAGAAGATGCTGGAGCTTGTCGGAATCCCCGCCGTGAGAGCGGTCGAGTATCCGCACCAGTTCTCCGGAGGCATGAAGCAGCGTGTTGTCATAGCCATCGCCCTTGCGTGCAATCCCGGAGTCCTGATAGCCGATGAACCTACGACGGCCCTGGATGTTACGATCCAGGCCCAGGTACTGGCCCTGATGAAAAAGCTCCGTGACGAGCGCGGAATGTCGATGATAATGATTACCCACGATCTGGGAATCATAGCAGACGTGTGCGATGAGGTTGCAATCATGTATGCGGGAAGGATCGTCGAATACGGAACCCTGAAGGATGTCTTCAATCACACGAAGCACCCGTACACGGAGGGACTGTTCAACTCTCTGCCCAACATCCGCAACCGCTCAGAGAGGCTCAAGCCCATACCGGGACTGATGCCGGATCCGTCGAACCTCCCCAAGGGCTGCGCATTCGCGCCCAGATGCCGCTATGCGACCGAGGCCTGCCGCACAGCAAGACCGGCCGACAGAATGGTTTCCGATACCCACATGGTTGCCTGTACGGCATATGATGACCCGGACTTCAGGATTGACCGTCCGGAGAAAGACTGATGAGAGGCATTTATGGCTGAGAACATTTTGGAAGTAAGGAATCTCAAGAAATACTTCAAGACGGCCAGGGGAATGCTCCATGCCGTCGACGACGTCAGCTTTTCCATTGAAAAAGGCCACACTCTGGGAGTAGTCGGAGAATCCGGATGCGGAAAGACGACTACCGGAAGATGCATTCTCAGGTTGGTGGAGCCTACAAGCGGTGAAATCAGGTTCGAGGGAAAGGATATCATGAAGCTCAACAGAACCGAGCTGAAGGAAATCCGCAAGGACATGCAGATAATCTTCCAGGATCCGTTCTCCTCACTGGATCCCAGATATACCATCAACCAGACTCTTTCGGAGACGCTGAGGATAAACAAGATCGTTACCGGCAAGAAGGCAATCGAGGACAGGGTCCTTGAGCTGATGGAGACCGTAGGTCTTGCGGAGAGACTGATCAATACCTATCCGCACGAGCTTGACGGCGGAAGACGCCAGAGAATCGGAATAGCCCGTGCCCTTGCCATGGAGCCCAAGTTCATCGTCTGCGACGAACCTGTCTCCGCTCTGGATGTTTCGATTCAGGCTCAGATCCTGAACCTTCTGGAGGACCTCCAGGAAAAGCTGGGTCTGTCCTACATCTTCATCACCCATGACCTTGCGGTCGTAAACCACTTCTCGGACGAGATTGCAGTCATGTATCTCGGACAGATTGTAGAGAAGGCGCCCACGGAGGAGCTATTCGACAACCCGGTGCATCCCTATACCAGGGCGCTGCTTTCCGCAATTCCCATTCCCGAGGTCATCGAGGAGCGTCCTCAGATCCTTCTCAAGGGTGAAATCTCATCTCCGATAGAGCCCAAGGACGAGTGCCGCTTCGCAAAGCGCTGCATGTTTGCCTGTGACAAGTGCAGGGAGAAGAATCCCGCCCTCAGCGAGATTTCGCCCGGTCATTTCGTCGCATGTGCAAGAGTCGGGGAGGTCTGATCCATGGAACAGACAGTCTATGAGAAATATCTGAGGGACCTGGAAAGGCTGGTCAACACCGACAGCGGCCAGGACTGTCCGGAAGGCATTCTGGAGATAGGGCGCTTCTTCGACAGGGAGTTCAAGCTCATGGGATGGATAACCTCCATGCCTGAAGTAGGTGCGGTTGCCCCGTGCTTCACGGCGATGAACGTAAAGGCTGACCATTATGACTTTTTCATAACAGGCCACATGGATACCGTCTTCCCCAAGGGAACGGCTGCAGAGCGCCCCTTCCGCGTTGAGGGAAACCGCGCATACGGGCCGGGGGTCTGCGACATGAAGCAGGGCCTTCTGTCTACGCTGTATGCACTCAGGAGCATAAGTCCCGAGATCCTTGAAAGACGTAACATCATCGTGGTTTTCCAGCCAGACGAGGAGATCGGCTCCCCGTATTCACGCAAGTACCTGCAGGAAGTTGCTTCCAAGAGCGACATCTGCATCGTCATGGAGGCAGCCGAGGCAGAGGACAAGCCGATTCACTGCATCCAGCGCAAGGGAATGATCAAGTTCAATTTCGTCTTCACCGGAAAGGCCGGCCATGCAGGCTTCATGCTGACCAACGGCTCGATTTCCGCCATCACGGAGATGAGTTACTGGATCAACAGGATAATGGGTCTGGTGAACAGGGAGACCGAGACCACTGCCAACATCGGCCTTGTCTCGGGCGGAACGGCATCCAACGTGGTTGCGCAGAACGCACAGATGACGGGGGAGATTCGCTTTGAGAGACTGGATGAGGCGGAGAAGGCCAAGGCCCTGATCCGGGAGCTCTACGACCATGCCGCCGAAACCGGGGTGAAGGTCGAAAGGCCGTTGGACAGGTTCGAGCCTCCGATGGTGCCTTCCAGGGAGACCGAGGTCTTCACCGACTGGGTCGAGGCCCTTGCATCTGCGGAAGGACGGGAGTTCGTTGTCAGAAAGCGCGGAGGTCTTTCGGCATCCAATTTCATCAGTCCCGTGATCCCCGTGTGCATAGACGGCATGGGAGCGGCGGGAAACGGCGCCCATTCCGTCGATGAGTACCTATGCACGGATTCCATAGGACCCGACACGGATTTCATCGCCAAGATCATTACGCTTGCTGAATAGAAACAAATAGAAAGAAAACTCAGTGCAGCCTCAGGATTTCCGCTCCGAGGGCTTCTGCCTCGGCTTCGGAATGCGTGGAGACTATTGTCAGCTTGTCCTGCTTTCTGACCAGGTCGGCCGCACGTGCGGTGAGATCCTCATCCATGCCCTTGAACGGCTCGTCCAGAAGAAGGGCCTTTGAATCGAACGCAAGCGCGCGGGCAAGGGCTACACGGCGCTTCATTCCGCCGGACATGCTGCCGATATCCATCGCAGGATCGATGTCCAGGCTTCTCAGTATCCGTGAGGATCTGTCATCCTGACCGTTCCAGCGCTCAAACGGGGTGCCCTGGACAAGCGCTACGTTCTCATATGCGTTGAGCCAGGGGAGAAGGCGGTCTTCCTGAAACATGATGGAGACCTTGTCCGGAAAGTCCGAGACAGTTCCCGAAGATGGTTTCAGAAGACCTGCAAGGATATGAAGCAGAGTTGTCTTTCCGCAGCCTGAATGGCCCATAATGCAGATTATTCTGCTGTCACTTTCCAGATTCAGACCATCGAATACCTTTTTCTCAACTGCCTTGTCCATGAAGGAGAAGCTGAGGTTTTCTATCTTCATTTTGCTCCTCCCTGTTCTGATTTCTGTTTGACCAGAAGTCTCTTCACTACCGTTTCGAGGACAAAGCTCAGAGCAATGACAGATGCTGTCCAGGCAAACAGTTCAGGTGTTTCCAGGTATACCTTGGAGTAGTAGATGTTCGAGCCTATGGCCTGCTTGGGCTGGCTCAGGACCTCGGCTGCAATGCCCGACTTCCAGGCAAGGCCGAGGGCTGTAAGGCATGATGCCTTGAGGGCAGGCATGAGGGCGGGGATGTAAACGAAGCGCAACGTCTTCCATCTGCCCAGCTGATAGGCCCGGGCCATTTCGGAAAGCGTCATGTCTCTGCTGGCGAATCCTTCCACAAGATTCCCCCATACGACCGGGGTGACCATCAGGGCGGACATCAGGACGGGAACACCGCCCTTGCTCATCCACAGCATCGCAAGGATTATGAAAGAGGCTACGGGAGTGGCCCGGACCATGCGGACAATCGGGGAGAGCAGACTGTCCAGGGTTCTGGAACTGCAGCATGCAAGAGCAAGGATGCAGCCGAAAGCCACACCCAGACAGTAGCCTAGCATGATCCTGAACATAGTCAGAAGGATGCTCAGCCAGAAACTGCCCTGTCTCACAAGCTGCCACAGGGCTTTGAGAACCGAAAACGGACCGGGAAGGATCAGATCCTTGCCCACGGCCATCGAGGCCAGCTGCCAGACGGCAAGCCAGAACAGGGCCGCCAGCAGCCTGCGTACGGTCCTGTTCTTATCCGTTTTGAGGTCTTTGTTCAAATTCAGAACTCCAGGGTGTAGAAGTCATCCTGAGGCATCTTTCCGCCGATGGCCTTGGGATTGGCATCGAAAAGAACCTGGAAGTAGCCCTCGATATCCTTCCTGATCTGATCGCCTGAAACGAAGATGAGGTTGCAGTCTGGAATTGCCTTGGTTGCAATCGGTGCGGCCGGCACAATGCCGAAGTTTGCACACATCTGGCCTGCCTCTGCGGGGTTGTTCTTCACGAACTCGATGGACTTCTCGTACTCGCGCAGGAATGTCCTTACGGCAGTCGGGTTCTCCTTCAGGTAATCAGTGCGGACGACGACGCATCCCATAATCAGCTGGCTGCCTGCGTCAAGCTTGTCCCACTGCTCCGTAAGATCCAGAGCGATTCTCATTGAAGGATTCTTCATCAGAACCGTGGTCACTGCCGGCACAGGAAGCATGCACACGCCGATTTCTCCGGTTGCGGCGCGGGTTGTGAGCTCTGCGCTGTCGAGGAACTGGATGTCGACATCCTTATCCGGATCGATTCCATTCTGAGAAAGGATGAAGCGCAATACATACTCTGGGTTGGAGCCCTGTCCTACGGCATAGATCGTCTTGCCCTTCAGGTCGGAGACCGACTGAACCGAGCTTCCGTTCTCCAGGATGTAGAGCACGCCTGCGGTGTTCAGCGCGGCAAGCCTGACTCCGCCGTTTGTCTTGTTATAAAGGCTTACTGCGGCATTGGTGGGAATTGCCGCGATATCAAGCTGACCAGCTGCCAGCTGTCCGATCATATCGGATGCCTCAGCCAGGATTGTGACGGTATATTTGTTGATTGTCTTTCCCTGTTCGTTCTCGGAAAGGAGATAGCTGGCACCGATGCCTGTAGGTCCTTTCAGAACGCCGATACGGGTTTCTGCTACCGGTGTAGAAAAAACGGGGATGATGGCTGCCAGTGCAACCAGAACGATAAGGATTGAAATCCTGTGGTGACGTCTCATTTTACGACTCCTTGTGTCATGTACATGACAATTATGAATATACTCATGACAATTGATAAAAGCAATAAGCCCCGGAAGATCCCGGACACATTGAATCGTTAACATTTCTGCTTTAATGCAACAAATTCAATATGTATAATGGACGCATGAAAAAAACGATTGCCCTTCTGCTCATTTTGCTGCTCTGTTTTGCCTCTGTTTTTTCTGAAGACCTGAAAACAGGGGAATCCGAAAACGAAACCGTCCTGCAGGAAGATATCTCCGAATCGGAAACGGAAGAGGGCAATGAAGGCAAATCCCGTCCGACGGTTGCCTTGGTTCTCTCCGGGGGAGGAGCAAAGGGCATTGCCCACATCCCGATCATCGAGGCCCTCGAGCGCTACGGAATTCCTATCGACAAGGTGTACGGAACCAGTATGGGCGCTCTCATCGGAGGTCTCTATGCAGCCGGTCTGTCCCCCGGAGAGATGAGGGATATCGTCATTGGAAACGATCTGACGCAGCTCTTCACGGTATTCGACTCCGAAGGCTACACCGAGGTTCTGGATGCATTCGACTTCAATACGAACAATGTCCTGTCAATCTCGCTCGGGCAGGGAATCGGCGGTGTCAATGGCTTCATAGACGATTATCTTGTTCTGAACTTCTTCAACAAATACATAGGCAATGTTCCCGACAACATCGATTTCGACACGGATCTCGTTGTTCCGTTCGAATGCAATGCCGCTGACATGCTGACCGGCGATGAGTATGTGTTCACCAAGGGCAATCTGATTACTGCCATGCGTTCCAGCATGAGCCTCCCTCTTATCTTCGAGCCCGTGATCCTTGAGGACGGTTCAGTGTACATGGACGGAGGAATTGTCAGCAACTACATCGTCCATCAGGCAGTGGCCGAGGGCTATGACATCATCATCGTGGTCACGCTCAATGCATACGGCAAGAACCAGTTCACTGCAGAAAACTACAAGACGCTGTCCGGAACGGCTGGAAGTACGCTTCAGACCGTTCTCAAGAATGTTTCCAAGGGAGAAGTGGAGATGGCCGATTACTGGTTCTCTCCGGATCTCAGCGGCTACGGAACGCTCAGTTTTGCCGAAGCGAAGGGAATCCTCGCAAGAGGAGACCGCGAAGTAGAGGAGCAGAAGGCCAAGCTCGAGGAGATTGCATCCCTGTTTACCGAGGACCAGAAGGAGTACAAGGATCCGGATAGGATAGGAGAGTACTACGTCAGGTTTGCCGAGCGCCCCGTAAAGGATCACAAGGCCTCTAAAGAGAAGAGACATGAAGATCTGATGGGCAGAACCAGGGTCTCCATCGGTCTCTACGGCAGCGGCGGTTACGGATTTTTCCTCAAACAGGAGGAGTATGTGGAACCGACTCCTCCGACAAGGGCCCTTTACCCGACATTGAGCCTGAGGGCCTTCATAAAGGATCTCAACCAAAGCCGCTTCAGCTTCGATGTCAGGCTCAAGCTTGCATTGAACAAGACAACCCAGTTCCATCTTCTCAACCTCCTTCGCCTGACCGATGACAGGGGTGAAAGGGCCTTTGCCCTTGCAAGGCTGAAAGGAGAAATCGGTTCCAGGTCGTTTGTCACGGATAAGAGCGCAACCAGAAGGGATAACATAATAGAGAGCCTTGTCGGACTTGATCTCGGCGTGATGGTCACGAACGAAAGAAACCACTCCGCTCAGTTCTACTTCACAATGGACAACACGTGGGATGAAGCGACCAGATGGGACTACGACATAAGCGGAGAGTCAAAAAGAAGATATGCATTCGTTCCTTCCTTAACGATCTCTGCAGTGTACTATCCGGGTTACGACAACGGATTCTTCTCCAAGTCCGGTGCCAGAGTTGATTTTCTGGCAAAGGGCGGAATCAATACCACGACCAACAAATGGTTCTATAACCTGGGTCTTGCCGGAGAATATACGCTGAAACTCAGCGACAAGGTATCGATCTGGGCCGATGCCACCGCATACAGCGGACGCGGTTCGACGATACTGCGCGAAACATTCGAGGAGTACGGCGGCTGGGACGGAGTTCCCGGTTATGCCATCGGTTCGCGTTATGCAGAGTTCATCAACGGAGGTCTGGGAGTGCAGGTGAACCTGAATACCGGTTTCGTTTCCAGCTTCATCGCCCTGGTTGTCCGTGCGGGAATCAAGTCGTCCATAAAGTACGGCTGGGCGAACTGGATCGTCCTGAATCCGGACTTCAAGTCCATGGTTCCGTTCTCAAGTCTTGAGCCGTGGGATTGGGATATCGGAGCCTCAATAGGATACGGATTCAGCACTCCCGTGGGAGACCTAATCTTCGGAGCAGGTTTCAACAAAAACCTTCAGCTGGCACTATACGTCGAGATGACATGATAAAAAAGTCCCATGACATCAGCCATGGGACTCTGAATGCAATTCTACAAATCAGTTTCTGTTGCCTCTGCCGAAGATGCGAAGCAGGTACAGGAAGATATTGATGAAATCCAGATAGAGTTCGAGGGCGCAGATGATGGACAGCTTCACGAAGGAGTCCTCATCGATTTCATAGCCGTACTGGTTGTTCAGCCTGATGATCTTCTGTGTGTCCCAGGCGGTAAGGCCGCAGAAAAGGGCTACTCCGATGAAGCTCATCGCATAGTAGATAGCCTCGGATTTGAGGAACAGATTCACAAGTGATGCCACAAGCATTCCGATCAGGGCCATCACAAGGATGTTTCCCATCCGTGAGAGGTCGCGCTTGGTTGTCATGGCATAGATGCTCATGCCTCCGAACATCAGCGCGGTTGTCAGAAATGCCCTGGCTATGACTGCCTTCGCATAAACTGCGATGACCGAACTGAGCATTGCTCCGGTACAGACCGAATAGGCTGCAAACCAGATGATGGCGCTTTTGGTGCTCATCTTCTGCAGCCTCATGGAGAGCATGAATACTATTGCAATCTGGGCGATTATGAGTATGAACATGACTCCGGAGTTGTACATGTTGTACAGAAGCTGCTGGTTGGAGCCGATGAAATAGGCGACGACCGTGGTGAGTGCAAGTCCTGCAGTCATCCACAGGTATACGTTCTTGAGCAGGGAGTTGGATCTCGCTTGCGGTGTTGATAAGATGTTTTCTCTATCCATGGCTCTAATTTCGTCCATATTCTTCAAGCCGTCAAGCAGATGATGAGCGTGCTTGACAAAAAAACACATTAGTTCACAAACTGAGTTCATGGCACTGATAGTGTACGAACATAGGGACTTCCTCATTGCCGACAAGATGCACGGCATACCGACCGTTCCCCTCAAGGGGCAGGACAGGTCAAATACACTGCTCGGACTTGTTTCGGCGGAATACCCGGAAGTTTCGGAAATAGTCGGGAAGAATCCCTGGGAAGGAGGAACGCTGCACCGGCTGGACACTGCCACATCGGGTCTGGTTGTCTTTGCCAGAACGCAGGAGATGTTCGGGTACCTCTGCCGGATACAGAAGGAAGACCTCCTGGAGAAGACCTATCGCGCACAGACGGTTGAAGGCGACAGGCTCAAGGGTATCGATCTGGATATCCAAGATAATAAAACCATCAAAATCATATCCTATTTCCGTTCATATGGCAGAAATTCCAAGGAGGTGAGGCCGACTCAGGATATCAAGCGTGCAGATGTCCCGGTCCTCTACAAGACCATTGCCGTCAAGGAAAAAGACCGTTTCGTGTGCACGATAACGCGTGGTTTCAGGCATCAGATCAGGGCTCATCTTGCGTGGATAGGGCACCCCATTGCAGGCGATGCGATCTATGGGAACGCGGGAACTTCTGATGTGCTGGAGCTTGACTGCTTCAAGGTGCGTTTTCCGATGTCGGACGGAAAGCTCTTCACCTTTGCAAAGAACTGAACAAATGCTAAAGTAGTATAGTATGAAGCGTCTTGTCCGGTCAGTTGTCCTAGCCATCCTGATAGCTGTATTTCTCATTTCATGCAAGACGGTTGATTCCAGTGTGGATCTGACCGATGAGCAGTACGACTACGCGCTTCATCTTGTTCTGGACCAAGCCCAGGAACAGGCAATCTCGGAGCTGTTCAAGCAGCTGAACGAATTCAAGGAGCCTATGGTTCCGCAGCAGTATTCCATAATCGTGGAACTGAGTGGCCGGGCGCCGGGGCTGGAGCATCTTGTCCGGCAGTGGTACGAGGTATCGAGCCTTGCCGTCCTGCAGTTGTTCGGTTCGCTCTCCGATTATGTAGAGACCCTCAAATCCCAGATTTCTTTTCAGGATCCCAGGACCATGGCAGAGTCCGGAGACGAATCCATCAGCCTCTATTACCGCTCCTTGTTCCAGGATGAAATGGTCGAGGTCTTCTATGAATCGATCCGGGGCTGGGATTACTCGGTGTGGAATCAGTGTGTGATCCAGTACAATGCATGGGCTGCAACAAGGAACATGCTGTACGATGAGGACAATGACATCCTGGAGTCAACATCGGATGCGGACAAGCTTGCCCGCATGTTCTCCGTTCATCTTGCACAGAGGTTCTTCACGCATCTCGGCACGGCAGAAGCATTGATCAGAACCACCCCGGATCCGGCTATGGATCCCGTGTTGGCAGTGGTTCTCGGACTGGTCTGATCGGAGGCAGCATGGGAGAGTTGTTCGATAGCAGCAGAATAGATACCAAGAGCCAGCCTCTGGCCTACCGAATGCGCCCGCGCACACTGGACGAGTACATCGGACAGGACCACATCGTGGGTCCGGGACGCCTTTTGCGCAGATCCATACAGGCCGACCAGCTCTCGTCCGTGATCTTCTACGGCCCGCCGGGAACCGGCAAGACCACTCTTGCCCGAGTGATAGCAAACACGACGAAAAGCCACTTCTCGACAATCAATGCAGTTCTTTCCGGCGTCAAGGAGCTCAGGGAGGAGATCGATGCCGCAAAGCGCCGCCTTGATCTCTACGGAAGCAGGACCATCCTCTTCGTGGACGAGGTCCATCGCTGGAACAAGAGCCAGCAGGATGCGCTTCTGCCGTGGGTAGAAAACGGAACGTTCATACTCATCGGCGCCACCACTGAGAACCCGTTCTTCGAGGTCAATGCCGCTCTGGTAAGCCGCTCGAGGATCTTCCAGCTCAAGCCCCTGACCTCCGACGACCTCACCAAGATCGCCTGGCAGGCCATCAGGGACAAGGAGCGAGGCTACGGGAACCTTGACGTTTCCTTCGAGGAAGGAGCTCTCGAGCATCTGGTGGATGTTGCCAGCGGAGATGCCAGAAGCCTTCTCAATGCCCTCGAGCTTGCAGTCGTCACATCCCCGCACGAAGGCAATGCCGTTTTCATCACCAAGGAAGCTGCCGAGGAGAGCATCCAGCGCAAGGCGGTTCTCTACGACAAGGAGGGCGACTATCACTTCGATGTCATCAGCGCCTTCATCAAGAGCCTTCGCGGTTCCGATCCGGATGCAGCGCTCTACTGGCTTGCCAAGATGGTCTATGCCGGCGAGGACCCGCGTTTCATCTTCCGCCGCATGATGATCAGCGCCTGCGAGGACGTGGGACTAGCGGATCCCAACGCCATCGTGGTGGTCCAGTCCGATGCCGCGGCATTCAATGCCATCGGTATGCCTGAAGGCCGATACCATCTGGCCCATGCCGCCCTCTATCTTGCCACAGCTCCCAAGAGCAACAGCGAGATGGGCTTCTTCGATGCGCTCAAGGCAGTGGAAGAGGAATCCGCAGCTGCCGAGGTTCCGAATCACCTGCGCGATGCAAGCCGCGATGCCAAGGGCTTCGGCCATGGCGAGGGCTACATGTATCCCCATGCCTATCAGGACCACTGGGTCGCCCAGCAGTATCTTCCCAACGAGCTGCAGGGCAAGGTCTTCTACCATGTGGGAAGCATCGGCTACGAGAAGACCATAGCCGATCTTGTAAACCGACGCCGCGAGATCCAGCTTGAAAGTGTCGATATCAATGCATTTCCTGAGAACCTGACATTCAGCCCTGACGACAAGGCCAGGGACATCTGGCTCAGACGTACGATGAGCGGAAGAAGCGCCGCCCTAGAGGGCATGAGAAGCAGGGTCTTTGACAAGATGGACATCATCAGATCCGACAGGGTCCTTGTTCTCAATGCCGGTCACGGACTGCTTGTCTGGGAAGCCTTCAGGCACACTCCGGAAGGCCTTGTGGTGGCGCAGGTGCGAAGCAAGGAGGACCTTGCCTATCTCAACCAGTACATCTCAACCCTGGACAGCGTAAGCGCTCCCCAGGTTGTTCTCCAGAGCGACTGTATCAAAGCCGTCAAAGGCCTGGACAAGGGGCTTCTCTTCGAGCACATAATAGGCAGAAACCTTCTGACCGACTGGCCGAACTCCAAGGCAACATTGGATGCAATAAAGTCCAGAATGGCTCCGAACGGCGATGCTGTTCTGTGCGAAACAGTGGTCTCAGAAGCATCAAGATTGTCAGAATTCTTCCACATGGGACCGCTTCAGGACATTCTTCTCAAGGCCGAGAAGAAAATCTACGCCAAGGTTCAATCCCGCGACGACCTCCTTTCCAGGCTCAACGAAGCCTTCGGCAATGTCGAGATCCAGGACTACCGCTTCACCGAATCCAGAACCGCCCGCGAGGACGATATCAGACGCTGGTTTGCAAACAGCTACCTTCCGGCCCTCAAGGACATCACCGAAACCGAAGCCCAGAAGATCGAGAAGGAAATGATCAGCACACTCTGCGCGGCCCCGCTGAGGTGGAACACCAGCTGCATCATAGCTCATCTGAAATAAGTTAGTACCGCTTAGTATCTTCCGGGGCAATTTAGTGTCACTTAGTTAGCCTTCTGCTCCTGATGTTCGTTGTTCTCCTGGTAATCCAAACCGCAAAATGGAACTATAAATTTATAGTTGAATTTATATACTAATTTGTCTATGATTTCATTAGGAGTACAACAATGACAATAGACACAAACACCATGGTTTCAATTTCAGATGCAAACAAGAGCTTCTCGAATGTTGCCAGAATAGTAGAGCAATACGGCTCAGCCGTTATACTCAAGAACAATACACCCAAATACATTGTCGTTGAATTCAACAGTGCCAATTCCGGCAATGAAGCATCTGATGCTGAACTGTTTGCTGTTTCTTCCATGGTGATGAAACGGAACTCAAAAGCCTATCAGGAACTTGCTAAATGATGAGTATGAACAGGATGAACTGATTGAAGTGATATTGGATGTAGCCTCCGGGGTGCTATCTCAGGAAAGCTTTCATGAGTGGGTTTTTGAACACCTGAAAAGATAGAGTCTGCCTAATCGCCCATCTCAGGTAAATTAGATTGAATCTTCAGGGAAGCACAACATTGCAGGTGCTTTTCCGGGTGATGTTTCAGAGCTGATTTCAAATTTTTACGAAAACGTTTGCGTTACCGGTGAAAGTGTAGTATAAGTAAGGTATCAGGCTTTCGCAAACGTTTGCGTAACGATTCTAAACAAGGCGTACTTGTCCGAAAGAGGAGGTTCTGAGTGCTGAAATTGTTCGGAATAGGATTCATCGGGGCGGCAATTGCAGGATTGTTCGCCTTATACCAGGTAAAGAAAGTTTTCTCTTTCAGCGAAGGGAATGATCGGATGAGAAAAATAGCCGGTGCAATAAGGACAGGAGCCAATGCCTACCTCAAGCGCCAGTATTCCACAGTGCTCATCGCGTTCGCGATTGTATTTGTAATCATTTTATGCGTAGCTGTTTTTTCTCATGGAAGGCTTCTCTCCAAGTTTACGCCCTTTGCTTTCCTTACAGGTGGAGTATGGTCGATGCTTGCGGGCTTCATAGGCATGAAGATCGCCACCCATGCGAATGCAAGGACAACACAGGCTGCTTCCGAAAGTCTTAACAGGGGCCTCAGGGTTGCTTTCTCGGCAGGTTCCGTAATGGGTTTCACCGTCGTGGCTCTCGGACTTCTTGACATTACCCTATGGTTCTTCATTCTCTACAAATTCTTCGGAGTCCAGGATCCTACGGCTCTGGGCAACATTATGGTCATGAACGGAATGGGCGCTTCGTTCATGGCACTGTTTGCCAGAGTAGGAGGAGGAATCTACACCAAGGCTGCTGATGTCGGAGCTGATCTTGTAGGAAAGGTTGAGGCGGGAATTCCGGAGGATGATCCCAGAAACCCTGCAACAATAGCTGACAATGTCGGTGACAACGTCGGTGATGTCGCCGGAATGGGCGCAGACCTGTATGAATCATATGTCGGATCCATTCTGGCATGCTTTGCCCTGAGCGCCATAGGCGGCTACGGCTTCAGCGGGATGCTTCTTCCTCTTCTGCTTTGTGTCAGCGGCGTTGTATGTTCCGTCCTGGGGTCCCTTCTGGTGAGGACAAAGGAGAATGCGACACAGAAAAACCTTCTGGCAAGTCTGAGGACCGGAACATACACTTCCGCAATACTCAGCGCAGTGGTCGCAGCACCGCTTACGTTCTGGCTCATCGGAGACAACGGTGTTTACATATCCATTCTCTGCGGTCTTCTCGGCGGTGTCCTTATCGGTTACTTCACTGAGTATTTCACTTCGGATACATACAATCCGACAAGGAAGCTGGCAGAGATTTCAATGTCGGGAGAGGCTCCTCTGATCATCGGAGGAATGTCGCTGGGAATGACTTCCACACTGACATCTGTGATAATCGTCGCAGTTGCCATCATCATAAGCTATTATGCAGCAGGCGGCTCTTCCGTCATCGTCAATTCGAACGGCATCTTCACTGCTGCATTCAACAAGGGTCTTTACGGAATAGGAATTGCCGGAGTGGGCATGCTTTCGACCTTGGGAATCACACTTGCTACCGATGCCTATGGCCCGGTTGCAGACAACGCCGGCGGTATTGCTGAGATGAGCGGACTTCCGGAAAAGGTCCGTGAACGCACCGATGCCCTTGATTCTCTCGGAAACACCACAGCAGCCACGGGCAAGGGATTTGCAATAGGCTCGGCATCGCTCACATCGCTTGCACTGCTTGTTTCGTACGTCAACATCGTTCAGGAAAACACCATCGAGGTTCTCAATTTCAGTCTTGTCAGCCCAAACGTCCTGGTAGGAATGTTCATCGGTGTGATGCTCACGTTCGTATTCTCAGCCCTTACCATGAGAGCTGTCGAGAATGCGGCAAAATCTGTCGTGAAAGAGGTCAGAAGACAGTTCCATGAGATCAAGGGATTGCTTTCGGGAAAGGCGGAGCCGGACTACTCGGCATGTGTCTCCCTCTGCACTCAGGGTGCCCTGCATGAGATGATTCTTCCGGCCTCGCTTGCGATAGTGGTTCCCATAGCCACAGGCTTTGTCCTCGGACCAACCGGTGTTGTCGGAATGCTCGGAGGAGTTTCCGTATCCGGTTTTGCGATGGCAGTTTTCATGTCCAATGCAGGCGGTGCATGGGA
>JAFUXI010000045.1 GCA_017470995.1 Spirochaetales bacterium | reverse complement strand
GGAGGCTGTTCATGTAGATGTGCTTGTGTCCGTCATAGATGATGTGTTCGTAGACTTCATCCATTATCGCGTACACATCATACTTGATGCACAGCTGAGCGATGAAGGAGAGCTCTTCCATCGTGAAGACCTTGCCGCTCGGGTTGGACGGGTTGCATATCAGAATGGCCTTTACGTTCGGCTGCTTGAATGCATCCTCGAGAACCTGCGGATCGAAGTTGAATGTAGGCGGAACAAGCGGTACGAAAATCGGCTCGCAGTCAGCCATGATGGTCTGTGCATGATAGTTCTCGAAGTAGGGGGAGAAGAGGATTATCTTGTCTCCGGGGTTCGTGAGGGCAAAGAGGGTGTCGACCATTGCCTCGGTAGAGCCGATGGTGACGACCATATCTGTCTCAGGATCCAGGGACCTGCCCATGAAGCGGCCGCACTTCTTTGCCAATGCACGCCTGAAGTTGGGAGCACCCATGGTGATGGGGTACTGGTGTGGCCCGGTCTTGCTGACTTCGGCCAGACGGTCGGTCATTGCCTTCGGAGGATCGAAATCAGGAAAGCCCTGAGCCAGGTTGATGGCATTGTTCGCAATGGCAATCCTGGTCATTCTCCTTATGACCGAATCAGTGAAATACTGGTTTCTTCTGCTCATCTCTTTCATAGTAACTGCCCCTTTATGAGTTTCTTCCCAACAGGAATGCCTTCTTGTTCATCTCGATGAACTTCTCCGGCACGCTGGTAGCAATTGTATCAAGCCACTGCTCTTCGGTAAAGTCGAAGTGTCTGGAGAGCTTGCCCAGAAGAGCAAGGTTGACGGCCTTGACCGATCCGGCCTGCCTTGCAAGTGAGAGTGCATCAAATCCTTCGAAAACAATGTCCAGTTTTGCAAGTTTACCTGCAAGATCTTCAGGATATTCCTGAGCTCCGGTTATTACAGGCATAGGATTGATCTGCTGAAGGTTTGTAATCAGAAGGCCGCCTTTCTTAAGATATTCGACATATCTTGCAGCCTCGAGAATCTCGAAGGAGATGATGATATCTGCCTGTCCCTTGTCAATGACGGGGGAGTAGACCTTCTCTGAATAGCGTACATATGTCACGACGCTTCCGCCGCGCTGGCTCATGCCGTGGACTTCGCTGACCTTTACATCAAGGCCCTTTTCGAGAAAGAGCTTTCCCAGGAGCTTGCTTGCCAGAAGCGTACCCTGTCCGCCGACTCCGACAATCATTATGTTTCCCTTCATATCAAGCCTCCTTTCCGATGGCGTTCTGTCTGCAGAGCTGTGAGCACACGTTGCACCCGACACACTGCGTCTGGTCTATGACGGCCTTTTTGTCAACGATGCTTATTGCCGGGCATCCGATCTTCATGCAGGCCTTGCAGCCGATGCACTTTGCGCTGTCGACCGCTATCGGTCCGGGATGCTTTACTGTCTTGAGCAATGCGCACGGACGTCTTGAGATTATGACCGAGGGTTCCCCGCAGCCTACTTCTTCCTTGATTGCCCTGTCGCATTCCTCGAGGTTGTAAGGATCGACCACACGTACGCGGTTGATTCCTACTGATCTGCAGAGGGCTTCGAGGTCGATCTTGGTACAGGGATCGCCCTTGAGGTTGAAACCTGTGGTCGGGTTCTGCTGATGGCCGGTCATTCCTGTTGTGGAGTTGTCCAGGATTATCACCGTGGAATCACTCTCATTATAGGCTATGTTCACGAGGCCTGTGATTCCGCTGTGCATGAAGGTGGAGTCTCCGATGACCGCCACAGTCTTTCCCTGCCTTCCGGCAGCGCCGGCCTTGTTGAAACCGTGCAGACCGGAAACTGATGCTCCCATGCAGATGGTGGTGTCGGTTGCATTCAGAGGAGCAGTAGCTCCGAGGGTGTAGCATCCGATGTCTCCGAGGACTGTCAGGTTGTTCTTCTTGAGAATGTAGTAGAGTCCTCTATGAGGACAGCCGGCACACATCACAGGCGGGCGAACCGGAATGGCATCCTCGAGCTTTTCTCCGCTTTGGAACGGGATTCCGAGCTTCTGGGCAACCTTGTTGGGCATTAGCTCATCAATGTTCCCGAACAGTTCCTTACCTATGACTTTCACACCTATTGAGCAGCAATGGGCTTCGATTATGCCGTCAAGCTCCTCAACGACAATTACTTTGTCGACCTTCTCCGCGAAGTCTTTGATCAGCTTTACCGGAAGCGGATTGACCATGCCAAGTTTCAGGACCGGATATCTGTCTGAGCAAACTTCCTTCACGTAGTCGTAGCTGGTGGAGGAGGAGATGATTCCGATGCTTCTGTCCGTTCCATCCTCGATGCGGTTGATGGGTGCAGTCTCCGCCCACGCGGTGAGATCGGCTGTTCTCTGCTCCACGATCGGGTGGCGCTTTTTGGCCATGCCCGGCATCATGATGTACTTTGCGATGTTCTTCTCGTACGGTTTGACAGGAACGTCCTGCCTGTCCGAGAGCTGAACTATGCTCTGGCAGTGCGCGATCCTTGTGCACATCTTCATCAGAACCGGAGTATCAAACTTCTCTGAAATCTCATAGGCAAGCTTGGTGAACTCCAGGGCCTCCGCAGAATCGGAAGGCTCGAGCATCGGAATCTTCGATGCGATTGCATAGTGGC
>JAFUXI010000044.1 GCA_017470995.1 Spirochaetales bacterium | reverse complement strand
TCCCAGAAAGATCCTCAACGGCAGAACCCCTGCTCAGATGCTCTGCAAGGAGTTCCCTGACAGAATCATGATACTGAGGTTCTTCAACATCATCCCAAAGGAGGCTGCATGAAAAACGGACAAATTACTTTACAGGAGAGTAATAAAAATACCGCATCCATGACATATTCCATTAATCCATGGGCGGTGATAGACTCGAATCATGGCACAGAACCCGATTGATGAAAGAACCTTCAACGAATATCTGACGCTCATAGCAGACGGCTTGACCGGACTTGAAAGCTGGGAACGCGGGCTCTCCTCCCGGCTTGGAGACTGCTCGGAGACCTCCGTCGTGGTCTTCAATTCCAACCCGCTTACCGTCGGCGGCCGCTACCTGGCGCAGATTGCTTCAGGAAGAAGCCGAAGGCTCATCGTCCTTGTAATCCAGGGCAAGACCGATTCCGGCTCGCACGGCAATCACGAGGATACGGTCATGGAGCTTCCCTTCAATGACAGGCTTGCCATGACGCAGAAGGCTCTGGCGGATTTGGAAAATGTGGTGGTAATGCCCTCAGGACCCTATCTTATCGGCAGAGACGATTTCCCCAAAGGGTACCTTTCCGAGACTCTGGGGGCTGCCTCGGCACATGCCTATCTGGACTGCATGGCCTTCTGCCATATCTGCAGGGCCTTGGGAATCAGAAGCGCCTATGCCGGCGATGAACCCAGGGACGAGATGTCGGAGATTCATCTGAACACGCTGCGCCAGCTGTGCGCCCAGAGCGGCATAAAGCTCAGGGTTGCGGAAAGAAAGAGAACGGACGGGGATAAGTACATCTCCTCGTCAATGATCCGCAAGGCCCTGGCATCAGGAGATATGGAAACCGTGGAAAAACTGGTTCCTGCTGCGGTTCTGCCCTATCTAGCGGGTCATTCCGCTTAAGGCCTTACTCTTTACGATTGCCTTCACGTAAATCAGATATGATGCCACGGAAGAGAAAGCGGCAAGGGCAAACAGTACGGTAAGAACTGTCGAGAATACCGAAGTGAATTTCTCATCGAAGGAAAGGACCAGGAACATTCTGAGTCCGAATCCGCACACACAGGTCAGGGCATAGAGACAGGTCTTGGCTTTTCCGAATATATTTGCAGCCATGGCCTTGCCCTTCCCCATCATCAGCATGCGGGTGAAGCTCTGGGCAAATTCACGCCACAGTATCAGGACAAAAGCCCAGACGGGCATGATGCGCACGGCAAGCAGGCAGGTAAAGAACGTCAGATGACAGATGACATCCGCAAACGGGTCGAGAACCTTTCCGAGGTCAGTAACAAGGCCTTTTTTCCTGGCAATCTTGCCGTCCAAAAGGTCGGTAAGCTCCATCACGATGTAGAAAAGCCCCAGCAGAATGGCATAGACAGCCGGACTGAAGCCTGGGAAAAAATCAACAAGGAAGAAGATCAGGAAGAAAAGCGGCGCCATCACAAGGCGTGTAACGGTAAGTCTGTTTGGAAGATTCATGCAAAGAGTCTCCTGTATTTGTCTCTGAGATATGTATCGAAATGAGAGCTGTCGAGCTTCTTGCCCGTGCCTCTTTCAAGAAGCTGGGCAAGCGGATAGATCGCTCCATAACGGTAGTATTTTTCTGTAAGGTAATCTTTAATTTTCACCAGATTGCCATTTTTCAGGGCATCGTTTACATCAATATCCTGTGCCATGGAATCCCAAACCTGGGCATTGATGAGGTTTCCGAGGGCATATGACGGGAAGTAGCCGTAAAGCCCGCACATCCAGTGCACATCCTGAAGGACTCCGCTCATGATGCTGTCGGGTTTCTTTCCCAGAAGCTTCAGTGACATGGCGTCCCAGGCCTCGGGAAGATCCCTGACCTTCAGAGAACCGTCCACAAGCTCCCTTTCAAGAAGGAAACGGAGGATGATGTGCAGACCGTATGTGACCTCATCGGCGTTCACGCGGATATCATCGCGCTGGACCCTGTTGACTGCACGAAGGAAGGTCTGAAGATCCACGCCCTTCGTCTGCTCCGGGAAGTAATCGCAGAAAATCGGGAAATAATGCTCCCAGAACAGCGGGCTTCTTGCAACAAGGTTCTCCCAGAGTCTGCTCTGCGACTCGTGGAAGGTGTTGCTCTCGCCCTGTCCAAGACTGGTTCCCTTTATGGTTCCGTTGTTAGCCCCCATCTCATAGATGGCGTGTCCTCCCTCATGGACAATGGTATAGATCTGGCTCGTGACATTCGGATCCTCGAACCTTGTCGTGATCCTTATGTCGTCTCCGCCCAGGATGTTCGTGAACGGATGGGCCACAACACCTATCGAACTTCTGTCGAACTCGAAGCCCATATCCTCGAGGATCCGATGCGAGAAGGCCTTCTGCTTCTCGATGTCATAATCCAGGTAAAGGAAGGCTTCCTCCTCCTTGGTCACCTGAGATCCGGAATTCTCGACCTGGGAGACAACATCCAGGATGGTTTTCTGCATTCCGTCGAAGAGTTCTGCAATCTGGTCTCCGGTAAAACCGGCATCGTTTCTGTCCAGCATCGTGTCATAGAGAGACCTTCCGCGGGAGATTATAGAAGCGCTTTCCTTTTTCAGGTCCACAAGACGCTCAAGATACGGATAGAAATCCCTGTAGTTTCCGTCCTGCCTTGCCTCGAACCATTTGTTCTGGCAGGTATTGGCAGCTTCACTGAGATCCGTAACCAGCTTTGCAGGAATCAGGACTTCATCCTCGTACTGTTTCTTCCAGACCCGGACAAGGGCCTTCTGCTCGTCGGTTGCTTCAGTCACGCCTTCGAGAACACCGAGCAATTCCCCGATTTCCTTTCCGGCGGAAAGCTCATGCATCACAGAGGAAAGATAAGACAGCTGCTGGGATCTCTCATCCCCGCCCTTCTTGCTCATCACTGTCTCGAAGTCATATTCCAGAACAGCGCTGATATGGCCGATCATGGTGAGTTTTCTGTCTATCTCCAGAAGTCTTTCGTAAGCTTGCTGCTGTTTCTGTGTCATTCTGTCCTCACAGTTTCTCAAGTATATCTTCCACCGCCCTGATAACGGAAGTCGGAGTGGAAGATCCGCTGCATATCCCCACGGTCGAGAACCCGGAAACCTTCTCCAGCAGATCATTGTCCAGATCTTTCTGGTTCTCTATGCAGTATACGGGCTTTCCGGTTTCCTCCAGAGCCCTGGCCAGGTCCTTCGTGTTCTCGCTGTTGCGTCCGCCTATCACGAATACGGCATCGCACTGCTCTGCCAGCTCCTTTGCCGCACGGATTCTTGACGATGTAGCTCCGCACGGGGTTGTCGAGAATCGGATGTTCTTGAAGTAGGTCTTCAGATAACGCCTTATGGAGTTGAACTCCTTCTCCGGGAAGGTCGTCTGGACAACAACGACTATCTCATCGCTCTCGGAGAACTTTCCTTCTTTCACAAGCTCCTGAGCATCTTCCAAGCTGCATATCAGCTGGGAATCCACAGGACCCTCAGAAGTCTCAACCCCCTGAAGTCCGATGGTCTCGGCATGGCCATTGACCCCTATTATTATGGTCTTCTTTCCGCTTTGGGCTGCTTTTCGCAATGCCGATGCACCTTTGGCAACAATCGGACATGTGGAATCGATAAGGATGAATCCGGCTTCCTGATAGCTTCTGCGCAATCTGTCCGGAATCCCGTGGGCCCGTATCAGCGCCACACCGGGCTCGAAGCCCTCGCACCACTCCGTCACCTTCATGCCGAGGTCCGTGAAGTGTTTCACCACATCCTTGTTGTGGATGATCTGCCCGATGCTGTAGCATGGGAGATTCTCCTCCCTTGCCTTCTCTATACAGAGACCTGCCTTCTCGATGGTGTTGGAAACACCGAAGCAGTATCCGATGACCTTGCTTCTGACAACCTTCATAATGCCCCCCGCAGGACCGTCAGACCAGGATCTTCGGATCCCCGCCGTCGTTCTTCTTCTTTCTGGGCTTCTTCTCGTCTTCGGCCAGCATGCTTCTGGCAAGGGCTGCATCCGAAAGGTCCTCCTTCTCTTCCTCTTTAAGGATATCGAAGACCTCGAGCTTTCCGAGCGAATAGAGAATGTTTGTAGCCAGGAAGTTGGAAGAATATGTTCCGACTATGACGCCGAAAATCATGCAGATCGCGAAGCTCCTGACATCTCCCGTAGACCGGATTGCCAACGGAATGACGGCAAGAAGAGTCGTAACGCTGCTGAACGTGGTTCTGGACAGTGAGCTGTTTACTCCGTAGTCCATTACATCGGAAAGCTCCTGTCTGTGGTTGTTGTTGATGCTTTCACGCACCCTGTCGAAGATGACGATGGTGTTGTTCAGCGAATAACCGATGATCGTCAGGATTGCGGCAATCGTCGTGGAGGAGATTTCAAACCCCACCAGACTTATGAAGCCCAGCAACAGAAGCACATCATGCATGAGTGCGATGATCGATCCTATCGCATAGGCAACCTTGAACCTGATCCAGACATAGACCAGAATCAGGGCCAATGCAATGGCAACCGCCTTGATGGAACCGGTAATCAGACTGGACGAGAACTTTGCACCTATGTAGCTGCTCTCCAACATGGAGAACGACTTGAAGCCGGAAGACAGAAGCGCATTGATCCTGTTCTCGGCATCCCTCTGGGCCGTGCCCTCGGGAAGCTTCACCCTGATCTGGTAACGGCCGTCATCGGAGGCTCCTACGTTCTGGACCCTTACTCCTTCTATGGAGGAAACGGCAGATCTCACTTCCGCGATATCGACGCCGGAATCCTCGATCTTGACCGAGATGGACAGACCGCTTTCGAAGTCGATTCCGAGGTTGAATCCCCTGAATACCAGAAGCGCAATGCTTGCAAGAACCAATGCACAGGCAAGGGCAAGGTAGAGGGTTCTTCTCTTGATTACATGAAACGAGATCTTCATACCATGCTCCTCCTTCTCCATGTGATGGCTATGCGTTCACCGACGGTGAGGTCCATGAGCAGATGGCTCAGGAAAAGCGATGTGAACAGTGAGCTCACGATTCCTATTGCAAGTGTGGTGGCAAAACCCTTGACGGCACTGGAACCGAAGAACATCAGCACAAGGGCCGCGATTATGGTCGTGATATTGGAATCCAGAATGGTCCAGAAGGCCTTGGCAAAGCCTACCGATACCGCCTTCTTCGGCGGAGTCAGGGCACGTAGCTCATCCTTGATTCTTTCGAAGATGATCACGTTGGAATCGACTGCCATTCCTACGGAAAGAATCAGACCGGCTATTCCCGTAAGCGTCAGCGTGGAACCGAAGCCTCCCAACGTGGCAACCATCATCAGCAGGTTCATTATCAGGGCCACATCCGCAATCAAACCGCAGAAGCTGTAGAACACCAGCATGAAGACCACGACAAGCAGGAATCCGAACACGATTGCTCGGAGTCCTATGCGAACGGAGTCTTCTCCCAGGGATGCCCCGACCGTCTGCTGGCTGGATACGGTAACGGAAATAGGAAGCGATGCCGTCTTGAGTATGATCGTAAGGTTCTCGGCCTCCTCATCGGAGAAACCGGTAATCTGCACATTGGTGGACAAGGCGTCACGGATCGTGGCCACGCTCTTGACGTGTCCGTCCATCACGATGGCCAGGGGCTGTCCGACGTGTTTCTTCGTGAAATCATAGAAGATCGAACCGCCTTCATCGCTGAGCTTTACCGCAACAGAAGGCTGATTGCTGGTGCTGTCCTTGCTCTTCTCTGCAGACAGCAGGTATCCGCCGTCAAGTGCCGCCTGCCTGTAGATGACAACTACTCCGACAAGCTGCTCCAGACCGTACTCATCCGTGGCAAACAGTCCTGCAGCAACCCTGTCTTCCGGCAGGAATGACGGAGCTGTGAACGGGAGATCGTTGCGGATGGCTTCTACGATCTTCTCGCTCTCGGCAGGATTCTCATCCAGATAGGCACTCATCCTCTGGGTATTTAGAGTATCAGCCAGATGGAAAGCCAGAGAACCCTTGCCCTTGAGGAATGCATCCACCCTCTCCGGGTCCGGAGTTCCTGCAAGCTCGATGAGGATCTGATCATCGCCCTGGCGCCTGATTTCCGGTTCGGCCATTCCGAACTGGTCGATTCTGTTCTTCAGAATCTCGATATCCTCGTCTATGGCTGCGGAAATCTCGCTCTCGGAGGGCTGGTGCCCAAGCCTCTGCTCAAGGGATGACGGATCGACATCCAGAAGGATGCTCATTCCGCCCTTGAGATCAAGGCCTAGCTGCAGGGCCTTGGATGAAAGCTCCTTCAAACCCTGTATCTTTTCCCTGCAGTACTGTTCAACGGCCGACATCAGCGCCTGGCCGTCATCTGTCGATGCAGAGAATGCCGCAAGTACATCGGCGCATGTCTTTGCCTCTGTGCCGCCGTTTCCCTTTGCAAGCTCAATTACAAAAGAATACTCCTTCGGGATGCCTGCGTTCGGGTTATCCTGAAGATACCTGAGCACTTCCTGGGCCTGTCCCTGGGAGTATTCCTTGACCTGGAGGCTACTGCCCGTAGTCAGGGCTTTGTCCTCCGCCGGTACGAAAAAGTACCACTTGATTGTCGGGAAAAGGAACCAAACACAGATTGCAAGCACAACAGCCGCAATCAGAATGCGTTCAGTCTTTTTCATGCTATTGTCCAGCCGGAATCAGTTCTCGGCCTTCTCCTCTGCTGCGGGAGCTTCAACGGCCGGAGTCTCCTCTGCAGGAGCTTCGACAGCGGGCTTCTCGACTTTCTCGATCTTCTCTTCCTTCTCCTTCTTTGCAGGCTTCTCGGAAGAGCTCTCTTCCTTCTTGTTCAGGACTGCGGAGATGGCGTTCTTGCTGAACTCGATCCTGGTGTTGTCGTCGACCTTGACGATGACAGTGCTCTCCTTGACGACAGCGACTGTTCCTCTGATACCGCCGATAGTGACGATCTTGTCACCTTTCTTGATGGCAGCGAGCATATCCTTGGCTTCCTTGTCCCTCTTTCTCTGAGGTCTGATGATCAGGAAGTAGAAGATCAGGATGATAACACCGAAGGTAATCAGCGTTGTGACCATGGAACCGCCGGCGCCTGCGGATGCTCCGTCAGAAGTTGTTGTCGATGCTCCCAGAGCAAGAATCAATGAATACATGTTATGTCCTCACTTATTGGATTGTTAGCAAATGCTTTTATAAAAATACACATATATCTGTATATTGTCAAACAAAAGGCCCGAGGTTTCCCTCGGGCCCTATTGCCTTTCAATCCATCAAATGATTATTCGCTGCAAGACTGCGTTGCAACGAGGCGACATACCTATTCGGTTGGCGCCGAGCAAAACGCAGAAATTGCGGATGAAGAATCATTTGATAATTACATCATGCCGCCCATGCCCGGGTTGGCAGGTGCTGCCGGTTCCGGAGCGGGGATATCGGCGATTGCACACTCGCTTGTGAGGATGAGTGCTGCAATGCTGGCTGCATTCTGAAGTGCGCTTCTCGTGACCTTGACCGGATCGATGATTCCGGCTTCGACCATGTTGACCCACTTGTCGTTGTTTGCATCGTAACCGACGCCGGCTGCACTGTTCTTGCACTTGTCGGCGATGATTGCACCGTCTTCACCTGCATTCTCTGCAATCTGGCGCATCGGCTCTTCGAGAGCTCTGCGGACGATCTTGTAACCGATCTGCTCCTCATCAGTGAGAGAAGAGAGGTCCTTGGACTCCATCTTTCTGGCAGCCTGTGTAAGGGCAACTCCGCCACCGGGGATAACGCCCTCTTCGATTGCCGCACGTGTTGCATTGACTGCATCCTCGACTCTGTGCTTGCGCTCCTTGAGCTCGACCTCTGTCGGGGCACCGACGTTGATGACTGCGACTCCGCCTGCCAGCTTGGCAAGTCTTTCCTGAAGCTTCTCGCGGTCATAGTCGCTTGTTGTCTCTGCAATCTGCTTCTTGATCTGACCGATTCTGTCCTTGATGTCGGCGGCGTTTCCGAGACCGTTGATGATTGTGGTGTTCTCTTTCTCGACCTTGACGCTCTTTGCTCTTCCGAGCTGTGCCAGCTCAGCGTTCTCGAGCTTCATTCCGAGCTCCTCGCTGATGACCTGTCCGCCTGTGAGGATTGCGATATCCTCGAGCATTGCCTTTCTCCTGTCACCGAAGCCGGGGGCCTTGATGGCACAGACATTCAGGGTGCCTCTGAGTGAGTTGACAACCAGTGTTGTCAGGGCTTCGCCGTCCACATCCTCTGCGATGATCAGAAGCGGCTTTGAGGTCTGGACGACCTTCTCGAGAACAGGCAGAAGCTCCTTCATGGAAGAAATCTTCTTGTCGTAGATGAGAATGTACGGATCCTCCATGACGCTTGTCATGGTCTCTCTGTTGCTTGCGAAGTAAGCTGAGATGTAACCTCTGTCGAACTGCATTCCCTCGACGAAATCGGTTGTGGTCTCGATGTTCTTGGACTCCTCGACAGTGATGACGCCGTCCATTCCGACCTTCTCCATGGCGTTTGCAATCTCTTCGCCGATGGTTCTGTCGTTGTTTGCGGAGATGGATGCGACCTGAGTGATCTCTTCCTTGTCGGAAACAGTCTTGGACTGGCTCTTGATTTCTGCAACTGCGTCAGCTACAGCCTTGTCGATACCGCGTCTGATTCCCATGGGATTGACTCCGGCTGCGACACTCTTCATGCCTTCCTTGGTGATTGACCATGCAAGGACTGTTGCCGTGGTTGTTCCGTCTCCGGCCACATCGTTGGTCTTGGAAGCGACTTCCTTGACAAGCTGTGCGCCCATGTTCTCGAACGGATCCTCGAGCTCGACCTCGCGGGCAACCGTAACTCCGTCTTTCGTAATCATCGGAGCGCCGTACTTCTTGTCCAAAAGGACTGTGCGTCCCTTGGGACCCAAGGTTGTCATGACAGCCTTGGCAATCTGCTCAACACCGGAGACCAGAGACTTTCTGGCTTCCTCACTGAACTGTAGCTGTTTTGCCATAATATCTATCCTCTATAAAAAAGTTTCTGAAAATGCGGCTTTTTGCCAGCGTTACCAAAGATACAAAAGAATTTGAGGGAAATCAAGTTTTGCCGTTCGATTTACAGAATAAGGGCGCTCAGACCCAGTGCAAAGAGTCCGGAGAAGATGTTGCTCATGAGGTTCACTATGTCATTGTCCACCCATCTGATGCCACGGGAAAGTTCGAGCTTGCGTCCATCATTCTCGCTGTCTTCGGAGAACTGCTTCGTTTTCGGGTCAAAGTAGATTGCCTGCACCCCGGCCCCCAGATAGGAGTCGACCAGACAACCTGCAAAACCCAGTGCTCCGACAAGGACGGCCTGAAGGACCGTGACATCGTAGAACCACAGATACCAGAACAGGGCAATTGCCGCAGAAGACAGAAGCGCAGCCGCCATGCCAAGAGCCGTCACCCCGCCGGAAAGCCCCTTGGGAACGGGTCTGAAATTGAGAATCGAAACAGGCTGTTTTTTGCTGAGTCGACCGATCTCGCCTGCAAAAGTATCACTGGTTGCTTCGGCAACGACTGCCCCGAACATGACTAACGCCTTTGTTTCAAAGCTGAAAGTCCACAACAAGGCTGCTATTGTAGCCATAAGCCCGTTTGCCAGAACCTGCATGAAATCACGGGTATGACCTTTCTTCTCCGCAACTTCCCTACTGCCGTAACCGTACCTGATTTTCTTGGAGATCTTTCCGACCAACGTACAGGAGATGAAGAACAGGAAGAAAAGGAAGAAGCCTGCAAACCCCAGGCTCCATAGGATGATCAGCCCCATGAAGAAGGCGCCGATGGCCCCTCCGAGGGTCAGACTCTTCATCGAGTATGCAATGAATGCGATCAAGGCCATCCCTGCAGTCAGGATTATTATCGGCAGCGGCCATTGAAGTTCGAAAACCAGCGAATCAAGTTTTTCTATCATAGCAGTCCAGCAATAACATAGATTGTCAGGGGCACGGATATGTTGTCCAGCCCGAAGGGAGTGAAAGCTTCGACAAGCGTTGCCGCAACGCTGCAGGCAAGAGCAGAGAGCACGGCTTCTGATGCCGCAAGATTCCCGTAACAGATCTTCATCAGAAGAACCGCGGCAAATGTGACACCGGCCATCGTCAACGATCCTGCTATTGTCTTCTTGCCGTTCTTCCCTATCGTTTTCGATTTGACGTGACGGCCCACAAGGGATGCAAGACCGTCTCCGTAGCCCATTCCCAGAACAGCACAGCCGAAAGCAACGATGTCCCCGAATCCCATTTTCTTTATCAGAAGCAGCAGGATTATCGAAATCGGGTACTGAACCAGCCCCCAGTTTCGTTTGGTGCTATCCTGGGCCATCAGCTTCGAAAGCCCTCCGCTGATGTTCATGACGGCATTGATGACGGCGAATGATGCAAGGCCGACCATCGGCCAGAGATCACTCTCGAAGACATGCGCATAGATGAAGAACCAGTTTGAAACACCTATGTGGACAATCTTTCTGGCAACCTCCGAGCGTGACTCCCCGAGCCTCTTCCTTCCGTATTTCGCCACGGCAAAGGAGAGGCCCAGACACAGTCCGATCAGGAGAACAGACAGAAAGAGGCCCGCTGCATCACCATGCATGTCCGCCGCCGCCTCCGAATCCTCCGCCGGAGAATCCGCTTGAGTGGAATCCGCCTCCGCCGGCATGAGAACCGGCACTGCCCGAAATCGAAGACTTGGGCATCGATGCTGCAGGTATGGATGTATTCATTCTTCTTGCGAGCCTTGCCCAGTAGTAGGCATCAAGTACCGTGGCACCTGTCAGCCAGTCAGGCTGCTGGATCGGGATATCCTTGAATTTCTTCGCCCACTTGTCCTCAAGTCCTAGGACAACGGCATAGCTAAGGACCTTGTAATAGAAATCGGGATCCGACTCTATCATCATCTTCAGCTGGTCGATCTCGACCTTGTCGATGAATTCCCTATATCCCAGAATCCCCTCCAGGACCTCATCTCCGTACTTTGTCCTCTTGTCCGTAACGGCTCCGAAAAGGGCCATCAGGGTACAGCACGATACCGAGAAGATCAGCTGGATGAAGTCGGGATTCGCCTCCCTGATAATGCTCTCGAGGAAGCCCAAGACAAAGACTGCCAGCACAGGAATGACGAACCTGATGACTGAAGGCAGGATTTTGGTCTTGCGCATATGCCAGGTCTTGAACAGGCTGTCGAAGCTCATGAGATTCATGATGAACAGGGCAAATCCTACTCCGAGATGGAAGAGAGCAAGGAACGTGTCCACATTCTCATAAAGGGCAACGGTCACTGTCAGCAGAAGCATCGGGATGAATGACAGAAGCGAAACAAGGCCCGCCTTTTTCCTGCTATTGCTGTCCTTCAGAGCCCTTTCGCCCTTGAAAAAGTTCTTGGTGGAAGACTTGGTCTCGATGATCGTCTCATAGAACTTGTTCTTTTCCAGATCCTTGAAGGTGACTTTCTCATCCACATTGCAGTGGAAGAACCCGTTGAACAGCTTCACCTCAAAGGCAGGGATATCCTTGCCGCTCTCGATTGCGTATGCCTCGATGTCCTTGAGCTTGGTGAACTCGAACTTGCCGTTCTTCTTCTCCTCGATCTTCAGCAGGCCTTCGTCGGCCCAATAGAAAATCATGGATATGACATCCTTGTCGTCCACGGTGGAATCGGCAACATAACCCACCATAAGGGGGGAGAATCCCTTCGGGGGCTGGAATCTGGCTACCACGATGGGGATATTGTCCCTTCCATAGCGGATCCATATGAGCATTGCAAGCGCAATCAGGATTATGCAGACGATGGGGTTTATCTTTTTTGCAATCTCAGTGTAGTCCCATGGCACCCTTGCTCCCACATACCAGCCTTCCGGAAGATCGATGCGGATAGTGATTCCTTCATAGGGGCCCATGTCCTCCATGTATCCGTCGATCAGAAGACTGCCGTCATCGTCCTCATTGAGATAGACTTCGCCCTTGTCCCAGTTGAATCTCGTCGATCCGTAAGGCCCGCTTGTCATGTACGTGTTGTCCAGCACATGGTCGATGAAGGCTTCGTAATCGCGCCACTGCTCCTGAGGTACATAAGGCAGGCGGACCGAGAAAACCGCAAACTCGATCGGGCATTCCCAGTGGGGACCGATGAGGTTCAGGTAGAGCTCGTCATAACCGTCGTTGAAGTCCGCACCCAGATCATAATCATAGGAAATGGTGTAATCCACCCGCCCGATTACGGTCTTGTTTGCATCACCTATCTGCATGACCATATAGCCATTGTCATAGCTGGTGGAATAATCTGCGGAACATTTGAGGTTGCTTATCTTGGCAACGGTCTTGCCGTTATATTCCCTGTAATCCACCGGAATCTCGCGGACTATGCCGTGATGCGGCCCCTCGAAGTTGACCGAGATGGTCTCCTCCACATGGTGAACGGCATTGTTGCCGATCGTGAAGGAGATTCTGTATTCCCTGATGGAATAGTCCACGGCAAAGAGGCTGAACAAGCCCAATGCCAGGACCAGTGTGATAAGGAGAAGTTTCTTCATAGACTCAGATAATCAGAACTGAACCTTTACGTTCTGCCTCTCGGCCTCTGCGACCTCGACGTAAGACATCTTCTTGAACTTTCCGCCGAAGATTCCCACTACCAGGGAATTCGGGAAGGTCTCGATGTGGGTATTGAAGGTCTTGACTACGCCATTGTAGTACTTTCTGGCCTGAAGGATCTCTTTCTCGAGATTTGTCAGCTGAGCCTGGAGGTCCAGGAAGTTGGTGTTGGCCTTGAGATCGGGATAGGCCTCGGAAAGTGCGAACAGGGACTTGAGGGTTCCCTCGAAGGCCTTGTCAGCCTTGTCCTTCTCTTCGACTCCGGTTGCGCTCATGGCCTTGTTTCTGGCCTCGATAACCGCAGTAAGGGTTCCTTCCTCGTGCTTTGCATAGCCTTTCACGGTCTCGACGAGGTTGGGAATCAGGTCATATCTCTGCTTGAGGTGGGCATCGATCTGTGCATATGCCTCCTCTCCCTGGTTCTTCAGTTTGACACAGTTGTTGTAGATCGAAACCAACCACATGGCCAGGACGACCAGAACAGCGATGATGATAAGTGTAATACCCATTTTATGCCTCCGAATGCATATTGTATTTTGAATTATAGCTCGATTCCCAAAAGATTCGAGTATGCGAGCAGCTTTCCGTCTCCCTCGCAACCGGCAAGAACCTTCTTCGCAAGGATCTTTCCCAGCTGCACGCCTTCCTGGTCGAAGCTGTTGATGTTCCATGCAAAGCCCTGGAACATCACCTTGTTCTCGAAGTGCGCCAGGATGGCGCCCAGGATGAACGGATCAAGCCTGTCGGCTACAAGGACGCTGGAAGGACGTCCGCCCTCAAATGCCTTGTTGGGGTTCTCCGCGTTGTCCTTGCCGCAGGCAAAGGCGACAATCTGGGCAACAAGGTTGGCCTTGAGCTTGGTCTGGCTGTCCGAGCCGCCGTTGACGGCATCGAGATTGCCTTCCTTCTTCCTGAAACCGATGAACTGCATGGGCACGATATCCGTTCCCTGGTGCAGAAGCTGGTAGAAGGAATGCTGGCCGTTGGTTCCCGGTTCTCCGAAGATGACCGGTCCGGTCTGATAGGAGATGAGCTTTCCGAAGCGGTTCACATGCTTTCCGTTGGACTCCATATCCAGCTGCTGGAAGTGCGCCGGCATGCGGTGAAGGCTCTGGCTGTACGGGAGAACTGCAGTATAGGGATATCCCAGGACATTGCGCAGATAGACCCCTATCATGGCATCCATGAGGGTTCCGTTCTTTCTGATATCGGATTCCAGGGCAGCCTTATCCTCCGCATGGGCGCCGTCGAGGATTTTCCTGAATACATCGAATCCGTATGTAAGTGAAAGAATCACTCCGCCCACAGGGCTGGTTGCCGAATAGCGGCCTCCGATGTAGTCGTCCATGAAGAACACGGCAAGAATATCCGGGTTGTTTGCAAGGGGGCTGGTGTTGCTGGTTACCGCAACGACGTGCTTCTGCGGAACAAGTCCCTTTATACCGCTGTTTTCCATTACCTTGAAGACCAGATCGCGGTTGGCAAGCGTCTCCTGCGTGGTTCCGCTCTTGGAGACCAGAATGAACAGCGTGCTCTCGAGATCCAGACCCTCGAGTACCGCACAGGCATCGTCCGGATCTACGTTTGAAATGAACCTGGCCTGAAGCTTCTTTGTGCATCCGTCTTCAGGTCCGATAAGATTGAGGGCATAGCAGAGTGCTCTCGGCCCCAAATCTGAGCCACCTATTCCGATCTGGACCACCGTCTTGATCTGTTTGCCGGTGGAACCCTTGATCTGTCCGTTTCTGACCTTCTCGGAGAAATCCTTTATCTTGGCAAGTTCGCCTTCATAGAAGTCGCCCTTCTCCACCCCGTCCGCCATGACACGAAGTCCATCCAGTGCGCGGCCTCTTGTCAGCTGGTGCAGAACAAGGCGCTTCTCTCCGGTGTTCATGACTTCTCCGCTCAGGAGGGCCTTGTACTTCTCTATCAGCTGCTGTTCGTCGGCAAGTTTCTGAAGAGAATCGATGATGGTTTCATCGACAGGCATGGCTGCGTAGTTGTAGCAAAGGCTTCCGGCTTCCCTGATGGTGGACTTCTCTATCCGCTCTGCGCAGAGATTGTTCTTGATATCAAACGGTTTCCTTGCCTTGAGCTCGGCAAAGCTTTCCGTGCAATCCAGGTTTCTGTAATCGATCATAATCACCCCTATCAGTCATCGACAGCGGGGATTCTGGCCTTGAAGCTTTCCTGAAGATCTTCCTTGGTCATTCCCTCTCTCAGAATCACGATGATCGTATCATCACCTGCCAGGGTTCCCAGAATCTCCGGGAGCGCGAGGGCTTCGAGTCCGACTGCCACGCTGTTGGCATGTCCTTCACGGGTCTTGATGACACCGATGTTCCCGCTGAACTCCATGGAAACCACACCGCGGCGCACGTCCTGGATGTAGCTCTTCTCGGATTCGGCGACAAGGTCGTTGTCAGGAAGCGAGTAATAGTATCCGCTCCAACCGTCCGAAATCTTACCGACCTTGAGCATCTTCAGGTCCCTGGACAGTGTAGCCTGGGTGACCGAATAACCCTCTTCCTTGAGAAGGTTCAGAAGCGTATCCTGATTGTCGATCCTGTTCTTCTTGATCAGGTTCTTGATGACTGTAAGTCTGTTGTACCTCTGTTTCATTTATTCCCTCTGTTTTGTGTATGTAATTGATAACAATGCATAATCAGCAACCTATAATATACAACGCGTATGCACAATTAAGCAAGGAAAATATGCACTTTTGCCCGTTACTATATACAGAATCACACCGATTTCCCTACATTTTTGAAACATTTTACGAAAAACCAGTAATACATATGCATTTGGCATTCAGTTTTAGAGCAATATGGCAAACCCCTTCGATTTGGTATAAAATCAAAGCATGGACTACCACAGCAGAGCAAGGGAGCTTCACAGACTCCTGACTGAATATCAAAGGGCCTACTATATCGACGGCCGTCCCCTCGTATCGGACCTGGAATATGACCGCCTTTTCGACGAGCTTTCGCGCATTGAAGCGGAACATCCGGAGACAAGGACCCCCGATTCTCCAACCCAGAGGGTGGGAAGCGATCTTTCTTCCGACTTTCCGGAGGTAGAGCATACAATCCCGGTGCTGAGTCTGGACAAGGCATACAGCGATACGGAAATCCTTTCGTGGATATCAAAGACCACAAAGAACACCGGGGAGAACCTTTCATTCGTGCTGGAAGAGAAGCTCGACGGCTTCTCCATTGTCCTCTATTACGAGAAAGGCCTTCTTGCCAGGGCTGTCACCAGAGGCAACGGATTCATCGGAAACGACGTCACTGCCAATGTGAAGACAATCTACTCGGTTCCGCTCAGGCTCAACGAGGATATCGATATAGCAGTCAGGGGCGAGGTGTTTCTCAGGAAGGCAGAGTTCGAAAGAATCAACGCGACCCTGTCGGAGCCTTATGCAAATCCGAGAAACCTTGCCGCAGGAACAATCAGACGCAACAAGAGCAGCGAGACTGCACAGGTTCCCCTGTCCATCTATGTCTATGAGGGATTCTGGGCAGACGGCGGTGAAAACACGGACCATATCCAGATTCTCAGCCGGCTGCGCTCCCTGGGTCTTCCCGTAGACCCGCATCTTTCCTACTTCTGCAAAACCAAGGAAGAAGCCCGACAAAGACTGGAGAAGGCTTCCCTCGAAGGCCGTCCGGGCAGCTTCGACGATATCCCCCAGGCAATTGTCGACTATACTTCAGCTCGCAGAGACCTGCCCTATGAGATAGACGGCCTTGTGGTCAAGGTCAACGAACTTTCCACAAGGGAGGAACTCGGATACACAGAGCACCATCCCCGATGGGCCATCGCCTATAAGTTCGAGGCCCCGCAGGCCCAGACCCAGGTCCTGGATATAGACGTTCAGGTCGGAAGAACGGGAAGAATCACCCCGATGGCAAGAATCAGGGAGACTCTTCTTTCAGGAAGCACCATCCGCAACATCACGCTCCACAACCAGGACTATGTCGATGAGCTTGAGCTGGCCGTCGGAGATACCGTGGCCATTTCCAAACGCGGCGATGTCATTCCCGCCGTGGAGAACGTCATAGAGAAGAACGAGGTGGGCAACACCACATGGCAAATGCCCAAAACATGCCCGGTCTGCGGATCGCAGATCATAAAGCGCGGAGCCCACCACTTCTGCCCCAACTACGATTGCGCCGCCCAGGCAAAGGGGAGGCTTGCCTTCTTCTGCGCTAAGGGCCAGATGGACATGGAGGGTCTTGGCCCCAGGACCATCGAGATTCTATATGACAACGGCTTCGTCAAGAGCATCGGGGATCTCTATCGCTTCGATTTCAATCTCATGAAGGGGCTGAAGGGTTTCGGCGGAACGGAAGGAAAGACGATCGAGAACATAAAGACTTCGATATTGCAGAGCAGGAAAACACCCTTCCGCAATGTCCTTGTTTCCCTGGGGATTCCGGAGTTCGGAAAGAAGGCCGTGGATCTGGTATGCGATGCCGGATTTGACAGCATGTCCAAGCTGCTCGAGATTGCAGACAATAAGGACGAGCAGTGCCTATCGACGATCAAAGGAATCGGTCCGATTACAGCAAACCTGATTATCGATGGCCTGAATTCTCCAACTACGCGTAAATTAATCGATGAACTTCGCGAAGCAGGCCTTCGAATGGAAGACGAAAAGAAGGACAATTCAAACCTTGAGCAGATCTTCCAGGGCCAGAGCTGGTGCGTTACCGGTACATTCGAGAACTTCAATCCCCGCAGCAAGGCAATGGAAGAAATCAAAAAGCGCGGCGGGACCGAAGTCTCCGGCGTTTCAAGGAAAACAAGTTGTCTTCTTGCCGGAAGCGGTGCCGGCAGCAAGCTGGACAAGGCCCGTGAATTCGGAGTGAGGATAGTCACGGAACAGGAATTTCTGAAAATGATCGGAACCGCAGAAGAGCCGGAGGAACCGAAGAAAGAGGAAGAACAGCTCTCATTGTTCTGAACAAGGGGAAACAGATGGAAAAGATTAACCTCAAGGTCAAACTGTATCTGGAAAACGAACAGGACAAATTCATGGGCATCGGCGTACTTTGGCTTCTGCAGAAAGTACAGGAGTGCGGCTCTTTGAGGGCTGCGGCCCTGGACCTTGGAATCTCCTACTCCAAGGCGTTCCGAATGGTCGAAAATCTCGAGACTTCCCTCGGAACTGCCGTAATCTCCCGCAAGAAAGGGGGCATGCAGCGTTCAGGTGCCTCTCTGACGGAGTTCGGACAGGAGTTCATCGTCCTCTACGACAAGTTCCAGAGAAAATGCAAAACCCTGATGGAGAAACCTTTCGAAGAATTCACGGAAGAACTCAAAACACTGTTGTCAAACCATTCCGAGTAAGCGTTTTCGTTTTTTTGATTGCAATTTAACTCTTTTTGTTAAAATAGATTATATGTATCTCGTTAAACTTTTTCTTAAATTTTATGCTGTTTTTTCCAAAAACGTATTGATATTTTCTGCCTGATTCGCTATTTTAATGAGCGTGAGATGTAAATCTCAACCTCCTTTTGTTCCCCCATGGTTTGACCTCCTTTTTCCCATGGGGTTTTTTATTGCCCTTTTCCCACCCATTCATGCATATATGTCTTGTAAGTTTAGTACTTGTTGATAAAACACACCCTCGGTGCTATTCTTAAGCCATGTCTGAACAAAGCGAACTTTTTGACCTCACCAAAAAGCATCTTATAGGCAAACTCGTCACATCTACGGTCACCAGCGGCAAAATTGCCGATATCAGCATGCCCAGCGAGAACCAGTTCCGTCATATGCTGGTTCTAAGCGCCGCGGATTTCGAGAACTGCAGCGGCATCGAGGTAATGGATGAGGAGTTTCCGTTCTTCGCCAGGGACGAGGTCCTATACAAGGGGCAGCCGGTTTTGGCCGTCTTCGGCTATGACAGCGAAGACGTGGATCTCTTCTGCAAGCAGGTCAAGGTCTCATACCAGATAACTCCGGATTCGGAAAATTCCGGAAGCACCCAGTACGGAAACCCGTTCGCATGGTCCTACGGCAACACCGACGAATACTTCACTTCCAAGGCAAAGACATTCAAATCCTCATTCGAGGTCGTCCCCTTCTCCAACAGCATGCTCGGAGATCTCAGGGTCTTCGTAGTTGAGAAGGATGGAAAATACCACATAAGGCTTGCATCCCAGTGGCCCATCCATGTCAGAAAGAGCGTCGCACAGGCCCTCGGCATCGACGTTGAGGATGTGGCCGTCTATCCTCAGTCCTACTACAGCCCCTACGACCAGCTGGTCCTTGAGCCATCGGTCATGGCCTGCATCGCGGCCATGGCGGCAATGCAGTCCGGAGAACTTGTACAGATATCCGCTCCGATGATTTCCTGGCAGCCCAGGATGAAAATCGAACATGAAACCGCCTATCTGGAGGACGGGACACTCCTGGCAGACAAGGCAAACTGCTCCGTCGACCTCGGTGCCTACCCCTTCTTCGCTGCGGAAATCTGCAGCAACGTGCTTGCCGGCCTTGTTCCGGTCTACCCGATGAAGGCCGCAGACATCAGCATACAGATCAAGAGAAGCGCCACCGCTCCTGCAAGCTTCTTCGGGGATCTCGGCTATTCCATGGCTCTTGCCGGAACCGAGAACCATTTCACGCAGCTTGCATCCTCCCTGGGTCTTCAGCCCGGTCTCTGGAGACAGAGCCGGATCAAGGATATAGGCAAAGGCGGCAATCCCCTCTGCGAGAGCGTCAAGCAGGGCTCGGATTTCGACAAGCTCACGAAATCCATCAAGGAAGTATTGGACAAGTCCTGGTATTCCAGAAAATACGCAGCCAATGCCCAGAAACGCATGATGGGCCTGAAGCTGAATCCGATGGTCAACTACAGCAGGGGCATAGGAATTGCCAGCGGACAGAGCATCTTCGGATTCTCACAGCAGTTCAACGCCAATGCAAAATACTCGCTTACGGTAACCCTGAACGAGGACAACACTATCAGGGTCAACACCGGAATGACAGCTGACAAGGCCATGATCGGAATCTGGAAGGACACTGTCCGCAAGTTCCTCGAAGTCCCCGCGGAAGACATCTTCTTTACGGACATCAATGCCGGAGACATTCAGGACATGGGCCCGAGCGCCCTCTCCCGCAAGATGGGAATAGTCTCGTCGCTTCTCGTGCAGGCATGTTCCGAAATTGCAAGAAAACGCCAGTTCTCACGTCTTCCGATTACCGTCTCCACACAGTATGAAGCAGAGCTCACGGATCCGTTCTACTACAGCTCCAGCATCGGAACCGTTGCCATGGACCTCCATATAGACACCGTGATGCTTTCTCCTATCATCGATAACATCTGGGTGAACTTCCATCTGGGTCATGTCTTCGATATGGACAAGCTCCTGAACAAGGCCAGACACACAATCACCGCAGTGCTCTCCGACATCTGTCCGAGGTCCAGCGCAAAGTGCAACATCGACATCAAGATCAGTCAGGACGGCTCGTTCGTGGCATCGTCCCTGACCGCAGGACTGAGAGGTCTGACCACCGCCGCGCTGGTAAGCGCCCTCTCCCAGGCTCTCGGACATACCATCAGACAGATTCCGGTTACAAGCGACGACATCCTCGCCATAGCGAACAAGAACACCTTTGCGGGCGATAGAAACATCTTCAGGGAAGGAGGCGAGAAAGACAAATGAGACTGAACTGCAACATAAACGGCTCGCAGTATTCTCTGGTAGTGAATTCCGACAAGCCCCTGAGCGAAATCCTCAAGGAGCAGATCATCACGTTTGCCGAAAACAGCCAGTGCATGGGAGCTTCATGCGGAAACTGCATAGTGCTGATCAACGGAAGCGCCGCACTCAGCTGCCTCCTTCCGGCATTCAAGCTCAACGGAGCCAGCATCCTGACCTTCGAGGGCTTCCAGAAAACCCGTTTCTGCCATGATATCGAGCGTGCCTACGCGGACATCGGCAATCAGCCCTGCCCCCAGTGCTATGCCTCGAAGACGATAATCATCGAATCCATTCTCAACAAGGTCGACAAGGAAAACCAGAACCGAATCAGCAATTTCGGTCAGGGCGACATGTCTCAGACAGCCGCTTCAGCAAACGAGCAGGCAGCCAGAAGCAGAAGCGGAATGGGTTCCATAAGCACCGAGATGATAGCCCGTGAAATGGCCATGAGCAGTTGCCAGTGCATCGAAATCTCGGATCTGGAGAAAATCATCAACCTCGCCTACAGATACAGGAGCAGACGCCGTGCCAGAAGGTCTTAGATCCCCTACGGTCTTCACGCCGAAGACGGTCAGTGAAGCCATAACGAACAAACTCAAGAACCAGGACGCCAGATTCTGGGCAGGCGGAACATACATCATGAGCCGCCCGGGCTTCTATCCCAACCCGAACCAGAGGGACATCATCGCCCTCTCGGGCATCCAGGACCTCTCCAGAATCTACCATGCAGACCGATACCTCGAGGCCGGTGCAATGGTGACGATCCAGCAGCTCATGACAATGGGAAGCTTCATCTTCTCCAAGGAGCTCTACAACGCCATCAGCTCGATCGGAAGCTCTGTAATCAGAAACCAGGCAACCCTGGGCGGTTCATTGTGCACCAGCGACAAGCGCTTTACAATGAGCTGCGTCCTTGCCACCCTCAATGCGACAGCCGAAATCAGGATGGTCTCCAAGGCAGCCACCTCCAGATGGGTTCCCGTCTCCAAGCTCTATGACAGAAAAGGCAACTTCCTGTTCGCAGACAGTGCGCTTCTGACCAAAATCAGAATCCCCACCGACAACTCGAACCAGATGCAGTTCATCTCCAGGACCCTGGATTCGCCCATGCTCAATCCTTCGGAGGCAGTGATCCTCGGACTGCAGTACTCGATCAGCCAGGGCGGAATCACCAACCCGTCGCTGTGCATAACGCTTCCGAACTCCTGCTTCTACATGTCCCAGGATTTCGACAACCTGCTCTCCACCCTTACATTCCCGATTACCGCGGAAAAGATCCAGAAAGTTTCCAGAAGGCTTGCAACCGATCTTCACATCTCGGTAAGACAGAACACAAACAAGCTTCAGATAGAAAGAGCCGTCAGGCTTCTTGAAGTCATACTCAACGAAATCAACACCAACTATCTGGCAGGCTGATCATGCTGACCATGAGAATCACAGGCGGAAAATACTGCGGGCGCAAGGTCATCATCCCCACGGGAGAGCTTGAGATCCGCCCTGCGATGGACCGCATGCGAGAGTCTCTGTTCTCAATTCTCGGACCGCTTGACGGAGCCAGTTTCTGCGACCTTTTCTCCGGAAGCGGCTGCGTGGGTCTTGAGGCGGCTTCCCGCGGTGCCTCGGTCGTCCATCTCGTGGAAATGGACAGGGCAAAGCGCGAGGTGATGGAGAAGAACATCAGCTGGGCCAAGGACGAGTGTGACATCAGAATCTTCTTTTCCAATGTCCTGAAATTCATCCCTTGTGCTCAAATTCAGTATGATATCGTCTATGCAGACCCTCCTTTTCCCATGGGAAAGAAGATCCAGCTGGCCGAACTTGCAGACAGACGCAAATGCGTCAAGCCTGACGGACTGTTCATTATCCACTTCCCCGCACCGGAGGAGAACCAGTGGCCGGAGCAGATTGGAGACCTGAGACTGATAGACACTCGCAAGTACGGGCGCAACATGCTCAAGTTCTATAGAAACACCTCTGAAAAACCGTTGGGAACCTGATATCCCGTTTTGAATACATGGTTGTAGCAGATGACGAGGAGCGCGAGTACGGAAATGCCGCAAAGGCCCTGAAGAACGCAGAGACATACAGGCAATCGGGCCTGGAGGTGATTTCCACACGGAATGACTTTGCCGTTCTCTTCGATGAAGGCGTAATCAAGACTCCGGTCAGATAAGAATCTCTTCTAATACTACAAGACCTTTTTCAGAATCACCTTCTCTTCTGTTCGTCCTGTCTCTGAAAACCCATGTTTCAGAAACAGTTTTATAGCCGGATTGTCGATTGCAATATCATCATAGAGGGCATCTATGCCGTTCTGCTTTGCAGTTGAGCAGAGCATATCCAGAGCCTGCCCGCCATATCCTCTCCCTCTGAATTCGGAATAAATGATGACGTTGGCAATGTAGCCTCCGATTTCCGTGTCATAGTGGTAGGCAATCTCCCCTACGAACTGATTTTTGTCCTGAACGTATCTGTAATAGCGTCTGTCTCCTGCTTCTAATATCCAGTAGTCATACCATTCCTTCCAGTTTTTTTCAGGAAACAAAATGGTTCCTCCCCATGCTCGGTTATATGACATAGTCTCTTCATCTTCCAGCATCTGCTGTCTGAACCACAGGTCCTTCAGCTCAGGTTTATACCGCTCAATCATCTTTTTCCCTAGAGTTTCATCACCGCTGATAATTCATCGTCCTCATCAAAATACCCCTGCTCGTTGATCCTGCCGGCATTGTCCATGGTGCCGCAGACATCCTGGTCGGGGAAAGCCCTATTCTATTTCCTTACGGTGCAGCAGATGAATACCGATGTGTCCGATCCCCAGAACAAGAACGGCTGCACCCAGGATAATGTTCTTTCCATACACGGCCAGCAATGCAAAGGCAATCACAGGCAACGTCGCACCTGCAACCGGAATACCGAGGATGCCTCTGTAGAAATCCTTCATGGTCCTATCGCTTCTGAAATACCTTATCCAATAGGCTTCATATAGAATCATAATCAGGAAAGCAATGATAAGCCACCAGGACCATGCAGACCATGCTTTTATGTTGAAATCAGAGATAATCAGTGCCACACACGAGACGGCAACTTCCCCTATTCTCTCGAACCCCAGTAGAACCTTGTTTTCATTGACAACGTATTTGTCGTAATCCTTCGGCTGGTTCTTCGCCCAAATGATGTTTGGCACCAGCAGCATTACAAGAAAGACAAGGCCGACATATGAAAAACCGAAATTCATTTCCATTCTCATCTCTTTCTTTTCGGTTCAGGAAGTTCGCTGTACATCGCTTCAAGCAGATTGCACAGAAACTCCCTGTTCTCCACGTCATCGACCGCAAGCATTTCCTTTGCCCCCTCATAAGGCAGCTGTCTCAGCGCATCAGGCATCATCGCCATGGCGCTCTCCGTGGGTTTTACCAGAAAGCGGTCATCATAGATGCCGCCTACAATCCTGCCCTTGTAATAGATGATGTATTCACCCATCATTGCCCGGTATTCCACGTCACCGAGACCCGACAACTGCTCCAAGATAAAATCAAGAAAATCTCTGCTGGATGCCATAACTCAGAAAATCTGTCCCGGAAGCCTCAGCTTCTCTTTCGGCGGAAAGGCTCTGTCGAATTCCTCGACATCGGAGTCCTTCACATAATAGCCCTGCGGCGTCTGATATACCCCGGTAATCCCGTCAAGATATCCCGGCCTCAGTTCCCTGCAGAGGAAGAACGATGAATCCGCCCCCTCCGGCAGATCATGATATCTGATTCCGAACTTGCTCGAGTAATCGAAACCGCACTTGCCGTAAAAGCCTATGTTCCCCTCGAACAGGACAGCTCCGTAGCCAAGTTCGGCTGCCTTTGCCAGACAATAGTCGAGCAGTGCCTTCCCATAGCCTTTGCGCTTAAGATCCGGCGTTATGCAGATTGGACCCATGGTCAGAACAGGAATTGTCCTGCCGTCATCGGCATTGATGACGGTGCGCATGAACATATTCTGCCCGATCAGAGCGCCATCCTGTTCCATGACGAAATCCAGCTCCTTCACGAAGGCAGGATCATCCCGAAGGACATGCATCACATAGTGCTCGCTGCATCCGGGACGGTAGACGTTCCAGAACGATTCCCTGATCAGGTTCTCGACCGCCCTGTGGTCCTCTTTCTTTTCAAAACGGATAATGTAGTCATTCATACTCTTTACTTATTTCTTCAATACGTTTGCAGTGTTCTATCATGCGGAGGATGATGCTGTAGTCCCTGTCATCGTTCATAAATCAGTTTTTCCTCCCTGCAGACATTCCGTCTGAACAGAAGACCGGAATCAGTCTTGTTTTCATCCAATGCAGATCTGGAAACCAAATCGACTTTTTTTCCCAAAGCCTTTTCAAACTGTTCTTTGATATCCAGAAATCCGAACAGGCCCTCATAATTCCCGCCGTCAATCAGAAGGTCAACATCGCTCTCCGGCCTTGCTTCGCTTCTCGCATAAGACCCGAACAGAGAAACGCTGCTCAGTGCATTACGTTTTGCCACAGGCAACACCAGCAGTTTTATTGATTCAACTGACAGCACTCCCGTATCACATCTCAAACTGTTTCGAACAAGCTTTTTCAGATATCCCTGCTTGTTCCCGACGCTATCCAGTTTGCCGATTACATCTGCATCGGTCTTGGTGTTCAGCTTCAGGATAATCTGTCTGGTATTTTCCTTGTCATATCTGAGTTGCGCTTTCTTCTTTGCTTCGCTGACCATTTTCTTTACTCCGCAAGATAAGTATATACCTATCCTTGCCAATACCGCAAGTGCTCAGTTTCTCTCCTTATACACCGGCTCGTTCACCCTGCACTCCGTGGTTGTTACTGAGCAGATGTCCCAATCGGTGCAAGTCTTAGTACCCGGTAGCTGCTCCGCTTAGTATTGCAAACTGAAAACCTTAGAACCGTTTTTCGAGAACCTGCATGCTGTGACCCTTTGGACAATCTTCCAGCGTGCCGACCGTCATATAGCCGTTCTTCTTGAAAAAGCCGGTCTGCCAATCTAACAGACCTTCTGCCAAAGCAAAATATGCTCCGTACTCTTTTGCCTCTCTCTCGGTTTCTGCAAGCAGTTCGGATCCTATGCCTTGATTCCGATAAGGCTCATCGACCCAGATCATATCGATTTCAAAGCTGTTCCATCTCCCGACGCCCGCAAAGATCGCGGCAATCAGGTTGCCGTCCGCATCCAGCAGCTTTTTTTCGAGAGGTATGTATTTCTTATGTTTTCGGGCCGCTTGCGACGTATTGTACTCGTCAAGCCCTTTGATTATGAACTCGGCATCATCCTCATTGCCCGGACTGATTTCGAACCTTGTCGGCAAGTCCTTTGAAAGAGAAGGCTCCTGGTCGGACTGGTCGAGGCGCTTGATCAAGGTATAGTTTTCATGTCCCCTGGGGAAATCCCTGACGGTGCCGCAGAGCGAATAGCCGTGTTTCTCGTAAAGCGGCCTTGCCTGAAAATCAAAGGTGCCCAGAAACATCACGTAGCAGCCTCTTTCACTTGCTACTTTTTCCGCTTCACGGATCAGCGCCGACCCCAGGCCTTTTCTGCGATATTTCTCATCAACCCAGATGATATCGAGTTCTGCGATCTTCCAGCTGCCGATTACCAAAATACATCCGGCAATTGTGTTTCCTTCATCATCAGCAATCTTGAAAACAAGCTCATCATCCTCGGAGCCTTCTTTGGGCGGCACGATGGAATGATTGATTGCATCGATCCTTTCTTCTATGAAGTCTTCGTCTTCCTCTGTGCAGAGTTTGATATCATATTTCATTTCTATTTCTCCTATTTTAGTTCCTTCAAGGCCTCTTCGACAGAATAGGTCTTTGAATCCGGATCTGCCATCATACGCTTAGCCTCTTCGAGAGCTGCTATTGTTTCTTTATTCGATATATGATCAGCCTTCTTTGCGGCACGCTCGGCTTGCAACGCCTCAAACTCCTTTCTGAACTCAGAATCTTTGAGCTGTTCTGCAAGATAATCATTGAACTTCGTACCCATAATTACCCCCAATTACTTTTTCAAATCCTTGAAAGATACTGCTCTACCTCAATCAGAAAGTGCTTGACGAGCAGGAATGTGTCCATGGCATCAGTTTCAGAAGCTTCAAAGAAATCTTCATAGTCGGACTTCTCTCTTAATAATGATGCTTTCTTGATTATCATTGAAGTTTCTGCAGAGAATCTGCCTGACTTTACATAAAACTGATTGAAGTGGGCAATGACTCCGGAGTGTTTGCTGCTGTCAAAACAATCCAGAGCATTCACAGCACGCATTGCATCAAAAGCGGCATAATAGGATCTATTGACGGCAAAGTTATAATACCCGTCATGAATCAGGGTTTCGACTACTTCCAGATTCTGCTTTGCCTTCTGTAGCCTGTAATCGGATAGTTCTTTCACCTTTGGGTCCATAGAACAATACCCTCCTTCTTTATATTTTTGTAATACGGGAGAGTATCCGACCATTCGGAATACTTCTTGATGTCAATATCAACGACAGACAGAACCTTCCCGCACGCCAGTTCGCTGCGAGAAACGCAAACAAGCATCTTCTCGGTCGTTTCCGGGTCAGCTTTTCCTCTTATCAGCAAGGCAATATCTACATCAGACTCCTCGGTTTCTTCACCCCTTGCGTAGGATCCATATAGTATCACCTGAAAAAGAAGATTTCCGTAAATATCCCGTAATTCCTTAATCATCTCTCGGACAGATGAAGCAAGAATTTTGTCCGAGTTGAAGTATCTCTTTTTTCTGGAGTTTTTATATATACCGGATACCACTCTTTGATCAGCAGGATATCGAGTGTCTTCGTCAAGAACCCACTGTCTCCCTATCTTCATTCCCTGAAGCCGCCCTTCAGCAAGAAAGCGTCTTATATTTCCCGGGTCTTTATTGTTTTTCTCGGCATATTCAGTTACTGAAATCAACGACATAATCAATCCCTTCATTAACATTAACACGTTTCCGTGTGATTGTCATTAGTTTTATACACCGGCTCGTTCACCCTGCATTCCGTGGTGGTCACCGAACATATGTCCCAGTCGGTGCAGTTGACCAGATAGCGCAGGTTGTACGGGCTCAGGTCCAGGTATCTGGCTATAGTATCGATGTCCAAGCCCAGGTCGGACATGTTGTAGGCCGCATCCCTGAGAGCCTTCATGCGGCCGCGCCTCTCGCCTTCTTCAAGGCCCAGCATCACCATGTGCATCTGCATGCTGTTCTCCTGTGTCATCATGGAAGAACCTCCTGATGCATATAACAGAAAAACTGTCGAAATTATTAGAAATTCCGACGCATTTAATGAGACTTTTTTTGTTTTTTTCAGTTCTTCAGTCCGAGAACCCTGCGAATGACGGCATTATCCAGACTCAGCAGTCCGGGATCCGAGGAAAGGATATTGTCCACCTCATCTCGTGCAGTGGCCATCATGGAAACATCCTTCTCCAGATCAGCATACTTGAGGTGCAAAAATCCGCTCTGTCTCAGACCCGCAAGCTCTCCGGGTCCGCGGATCTTCAGGTCCTCCTCTGCAATCTCGAAGCCGTCATTTGTACGCCTGAGCACCGAAAGCCTCTTCTTGCCGTCCTCCGTGATGGTCTTCTCATAGGCAAGGAAGCACCAGCTCTGAAGGGAGCTTCTTCCGACACGCCCGCGAAGCTGATGCAGAGCCGACAGGCCGAAGTTCTCACTGTGCTCGACAACCATGCACGTGGCATTGGGAACATCTATTCCGACTTCCACAACCGAGGTCGATACCAGATAATCCAGCTTTCCTGCCGAAAAATCGTTCAGGATGGCTATCTTCTCATCCTCGGGCAGACGGCTGTGGATCAGAGCTCCCCTGAATGACGGATATTTCTGTGTGGAGAGGAATTCATACATGGTGATGACGTCCCGAAGATCCGAATTCCCCTCGTCGTCGATTCTCGGATAGACGAAGTAGGCCTGGTGTCCGCGCTGCATCTCGACACCCACGGCCCGGTACATCTCATCGCGCTTGGTATCATCCACAAGGTAGGTCTTTACCGGAAGCCTTCCCTTGGGCATGGTCTTGATCGTCGAGACGTTGAGATTGCCGAACACGGTCAGAGCAAGAGTACGCGGAATGGGCGTTGCAGTCATGAGAAGGACATCGGGTTCAATCCCCTTCTCAAGGAGAGCTCGTCTCTGCTCCACGCCGAAGCGGTGCTGCTCGTCTATGATCACATAGCGCAGGTTCCTGTACTCCACATCCTTGGAGAACAGGGCATGGGTACCTATCAGAAGATCTATGTTTCCTGCCTTGAGCTGGTCCAGCAGCATCTGACGCGGCTTTCCATGTACTTCTCCGTTGAGAAACGCCACTGTAATGCCGGTATTCCTGAACAGGGCATCGGCCACCTGCGCATGCTGGCGTGCCAGAAGCTCGGTCGGAGCCAAGAATGCCACCTGGGCACCGTCGCAGATTGCATGAAGGGCCGAAACCCATGCGACCAATGTCTTTCCGGATCCTACATCACCCTGGAGAAGGCGGTTCATGCTCTCCGAGCCGCTCATATCCTTGCGGATCTCCTCAAGGACCTTCACCTGATCGGCCGTAAGTTCGAAGGGAAGGCTCTCGATGAAACGCTTTTCAGCATCGTAGGTCCTGCCGTCAATGGCCTGGCGCCTACGCTCCACCGGCGGACGGCGCTTTGCCTCCAGCTGCAGATAGAAGACCTCACGGAAAGCAAGCGCCCTGCGCGCTTCCTTGAGGGTCTTGTCCGATGTCGGGAAATGGATCTCCCTGATTGCCTTGTCCATAGGCATCAGATGGTATTTGTCCATCAGAGACTGAGGAATCTCATCATCGAAGAACGGGACCTTGGCCAGGGCGGATTTCACATCCCTGCGGATGATTTTCTGGGTAAGCCCTCCGGAGAGACCGTACACAGGCAGTATTCCCTGATCGAGAAGCATGTCGCCGGCAACCATGATGTCTTCTTCGCGCACCGGTTTGAGTTCGAACTGGGCGCTGGTAAGTCCTGTTCCGTATGGCGTGATGTTGGCATAGAGATGGTAGAAGGCTCCGGGGAAAACTGTCTTGGAGAGATAGGTGCGGTTGAAACCCATCAGAAAGGCCTTCTGGTTGTTCTCCGTATCACGGACTATGATTTTCACATTCTTCCTGCCGGGGCCGAACTCGCTCACGCTCTCTGCGCGCACGAAGGTGTTGGTCCAGCTTCCGGCCTCGTCGTTCTGGCGACCGATGCAGATGCGGTGGCTTCTGTCCTCGTAGCCCCGCGGGGTTGTCTGAATCAGGTCCTCAAGCGTACGGATATCCAGATTCTCATAATCCTCTCGGGTCTTCTTCCCTACTCCGGGAAGAGTTTTGATGTCCTGTTTCAACTCTCCTATGAACATTTTTATGCAGATATCAGAAAATCAGAGCCTTATCAGGAAATTCACCAGAGCATTAACCGCAACGCTTGTAACAACAAGTATCACAGCGTAGAAAATAATGGAGGTCAGCACGATCTTCTGATCATCGACCTGCTTGTTCTTATAGAAAAGCTTGTAGACCCTGTTGACCGAGGGGTCCAGGATCGGGTCTATGGTGTTGATCCAGTTGCCGGAAGAATATGACGTGCTCCGGCCCAGGAAGAACCTTATGATCAGAAGCACTATCAGAAGGAACAGAAGGAACGCGAACAGCGATCTCCATAGTGCGTTGACCAGTATTGCAAGGATGACCCAGGGAGAGAGGCTCCCTATGTCGGCGAACATCCCGAGAACGCTCCTGACGAAGTTCAGAAGAACCAGGGCCAGGACGGGAGTCAGATCCAGCGAAGACCTGCGCAGGAATTTCACCCCGCTGAACATGTGCAGATAGGGATCGCAGATTTTTCCCAGAACCATATCGGCATTTGCAAGGCCGCTCGGATGATTCGGGTCTTCCTGATTGTAGCCGTAGCCGCCGTTACCGGATCTCCAGCCGTTGATTCTGCTGAAAAGGAGAATCCAGGAGATTATTATCCTGACAAGGATGACCAGGGAGTAGACTCCCAGCACCCATGCGATTAACGAACAGATTCCCTGTAGAAATTCCATATTATCCTCACTCGCAGTACACGTCGTGTACGCTCTGACACTCCCGCAGTTCCTGCATCAGTTCCCTTGAACCGTCCACGGTGAACTTCTCGCCGGCCACGATCTTCTGTGGTTTTCCCTCCAGCTTGCCGTCATCATCGGTTCCCTTGTAGACACAGAGTACGAACTCCGCAGTTCCACGGTGTTTTTTTACTACGCTTCTGATTTCACGCAGGGAATCCCGTCCGGCATAGATGCTGTGGTCAATCTCCACATAGACCCTGCGGGGCCGTTCGCTCTTCATCTGGTTGGGATCAACAAAGACCACATCGGCAGAGAAGCCCATGTTGCCGTTGTAGAGCTTGAACCGTCCGCTTACGGCAATGATCTTTCCGGCTACCACTCCGACAGAGCACATCGCCCACGGCTTTGCGAAGACCGTCACTTCCAGATGTCCGTTGTAGTCCTCGATCACAAGACGTCCCATCTTGGTTCCGGCCTTGGTCATGACTTCCTTGCGTTCGGTCACCATGCCTACAAGGTCATAGCGAACGCCTTCGCTGATTCTCTCAGGTTTGGAGAGATCCAGCTTCACGCAGTTTTCCCAGAGCTTCCTGTAGGTATCGAGCGGATGTCCGGACACATAGAATCCCAGGTAGTTCTTCTCTATTTCCAGCTTCTCCAAAAACTCGTAGTCAGGCTGGATCTTCATTTCGAAGTTGGTGGTCTCGTCCTCGAATCCGGCAAACAGGAGGTTCTGTCCCATGCTCTGGGCCTCCTTGTCGTTCTGCGTAAACTTGATCGCCAGCTCGTAGTTCGCAAGAAGCGTGGGCCTGTTGTAGCCGAAGCAGTCGAATGCCCCGGCATTGATCAGGCCTTCAAGGACATTGGAGCTGAGAATCTTCTGGTCGCTTCTCTTGATGAAGTCCAGGAAGTCCTTGTAAGGACCGTTGGCATGTCTCTCATCCAGAATCATCTGCACCGACGACGGTCCCAGCCCCTTTATGCCGGCAAAGCCGTAGATCAGTTTCCCGTCCACGACGTTGAAGTACATTTCCGAATCGTTTATGTTGGGCGGAAGAATCTTTACGCCCTGGTTCTTCACATAGTCCAGATATTCCTTGTACTTGTCACCCGACCCGATTTCATTGGTGAGGTTCGCGGCAAGGAATTCCGCCTTGAAATGAGCCTTCAGGTATGCGGTTCTGTAGGCAAGAAGCGTGTAGCATACGCTGTGGCTCTTGTTGAATCCGTACTTTGCGAAGGGCTCGAGCATGTGGAAGATGTCGGCTGCATGCTGTTCGGAGTGTCCCAGGGCCATTGCACCCTTGATGAACTTCTCCCTCTGTGCGGGCATCTCCTTGACCTTCTTCTTTCCCATGATCTTTCGCAGAGTATCTGCTTCGCCGAGTGTGAAGCCTGCGATTATCTGGGCGACACGCATGACCTGCTCCTGATAGACGATGACGCCGTACGTGGGCTTGAGGAGGGCCTCCAATGACGGGTCGGGATACTGGATGGGAATCCTGCCCTGCTTGGAATCAATGTACTTGGGGATATAGTCCATCGGGCCGGGTCTGTAGAGCGATACCATGGCGTCCAGCTCCTCAAAGCGCGTAGGCTCCAGAAGCCTGAGGTTCTTCTGCATGCCCGGGCTTTCAAGCTGGAAGACCATCATGCTGTCTCCGCGGGAAAGCATCTCGAACGTCTCCCTGTCGTTATCGGGGATCTTCTCGATATCGAAATCAGGCTTGGTCTTTCTGATAAGGCGCTCGGTGTTGCGTATCAGCGTCAGGGTCTTGAGACCCAGGAAGTCCATCTTGACCAGACCGCAGCGCTCGAGGTTGTTCATGGTATACTGCGTGGAAAGACCGCCGGACTTGGGATCTCTGTAGAGCGGCACATAGTTCTTGAGCGCCGTCTGACCTATGACAACTCCGCATGCATGCGTGGAAACATGCCTTGCGAGGTTCTCAAGACGCAGAGAGACATCAAATAATTCTTCATAGACCCCGCCACGGGCCCTCGTTTCCTGAAGCTCGGGCGACACGCGGATGGACCATTCCAAAAGAGATGTCACATGCTCGGCCTTGGCTTCGTCCGGCAGTGTGTCGAGAACATATTTTGTGATCCTGTTGGACTCATCGAACGGAATGTCCAGAACCCTGGCAACATCCTTTACGACGGCCTTGGCCTTCAGGGTTCCGAATGTAGCGATCTGTCCCACACGGTCGTAGCCGTAGTGATCGGTTACATAGTCGATGACGCTCTGGCGACCTTCGAAGCAGAAGTCGATATCGAAATCGGGAAGCGAGACTCTTTCAGGGTTCAGGAACCTCTCGAACAGCAGATCGTGGGCAATCGGATCCACGTTGGTGATATCCACACAGTATGCGACCATCGATCCTGCTCCGGAGCCACGGCCTGCTCCTACCGGAATCCCGTGGGTCTTGGCCCAGTAGATGTAGTCACGCACGATCAGGTAGTAGCCGTCGAAACCCATCTTGAGGATGACTCCAAGCTCGTAGTTGAGCCTGTCCTCCAGGACCTTCTTCTTCTCCGGGTCGCTCTCGTAGTTCGGATATCGTCTTCTCAGACCTTCCCAGGAAAGGGCCGTCAGATACTCCTTGGTATCCTTGTACTGACTGGGAACGTCTACGCTCGGAAGAAGCGGTCCGGGGAATTTGATCTCGCATTGGCAGCGCTCGGCAAGCTCCACGGTGTTGGAGATTGCATCCGGATATTCGGAGAAGAGCTCGGCCATCTCGTCGGGGCTCTTCATGTAGAATTCTTCGGTCTGGAAGCGCATGCGATCCTCATCGGCCTTCTTCTTGCCGGTTCCTATACAGAGGAGAATGTCGTGCGCATTGGCATCGGCTTTATCGATGTAGTGGATATCGTTGGTTGCAACCAGCTTGATGTCAAGGTCGCGGGCAAGTTTCACAAGCTGGGGGAGAACCCGGATTTCCTCGGGGATGAAATGGTTCTGGATTTCGATGTAGTACCGGTCCCCGAAGAGGTTCTTGTACCAGCGTGCGGTCTCGTAGGCCCCCTCGACGTTTCCGTCCAGCAGCTTCTGGGGAATCTCTCCGGCAAGACATGCGGAGGTACAGATCAGGCCCTCCGCGTGCTGCGCCAGAACCTCGTTGTCGATTCTGGGCTTGTAATAGAAACCCTCCAGATAGGCGATGCTGTTGAGCTCCATCAGGTTGTGGTAGCCCTTGTCGTTCATGGCAAGCAGGATCAGGTGATAATAGTGGTTTCCCGCCTCTTTGGAAGCACGGCCCTCCGGATTGATGTAGAACTCGCACCCCGGAATCGGCTGGATGCCGGCACTCTTGCAGGCATCATAGAAATTCAACACTCCGAACATGTTGCCATGGTCGGTTATCGCAAGGGCCTTCATGCCGTATTCCTTGGCCTTTGCTATGTATTTCGAGATCGATGCCGCTCCATCCAGAAGCGAAAAGTCTGTATGGTTATGAAGGTGTACGAATTCTGTCATGGTAATCTAAATGTAACAGAAAAACACTGAACTGGAAACTGAAAGAGAGAACTAAAAACTGTAAATAAGATATCAATAATGAGGGGGCCTGCGGTTGGGTCTGGCCTCGGAGTCCAGCTCCTCGATGCGCTTGTTCAGAGCCTCGTTCTGCTTCTCCAGCTTGGTGATGGCAACCTGCTGGGCACTGACTATCTCATTGAGCTCCCTGACCGTGTCCTGGAGGTACACGATATCGGTCTCTATCTTTATCAGTCTTTCATTGTCCATGCTGCCTCCGTTTGTTGCAATCTGTTGCTAAAAATGTTGCATTTTGTTGCTGACCATAATTATAATATGGTTGTATTTTTGTTGCAATAAAGAGGTTTTCAATGAAAGGTGATCGCGTAGCGCAACTTGAACTGATACTCAGAAGCCATCCGGAAGGGCTTCGCAAATCCGATATAGCAAGAAGAATCGGCGTGCACAGAAGCACAGTCGGCCGATACATAGACGAACTCAAGCAGTACAGCGAAATATACGAGGACAACAGCCTCATCAAGATTGCTCCGAGCAATGACGAGGAACCGCTTGCCCTCAGCGTGTACGAAAGCCTGGCGCTCAACATGGGAGTCGAGATCCTTCTCAAGAATTCCGAGTTCCGCACCCCGCACCTTGCCTCCGGTCTGCGCAAGATCGCAATGGGAATGCAGGGCTATGCGCCCAAGGTAAGTGCCAACATCATGGGCATTGCAGACCAGATCGAAGCCGAAGCAAACCAGAGCAACAACCACAGCAGCGAAATTCTGGAAGTGCTGATCGACGCATGGGTTTCCGGCAGGATCGTCAGGATAATCCATACCCATCAGGACAGGGAAAACCCGCAGCAGGTCATTGAGGAAGAATCCGAACTGGCCCCCTACTTCATCGGTTTCGTCGAGAACGAGAAAGGCCGCAACCCCGTTACGGTCACGGGCCGCCTGCGCCACACCACGGAAATCATCACGCTGGACATCACCAAGATCAAAAGCGTTGCCATCCTGAACGAGACCTACACCATTCCGGACAACCTGAAGGCTTTCCGCAGGATGGAGAGCCCTGCGAATCCCGAGTATGTGGTCGATACCATTCCGCTCGTGCTTCTTGTCAGACAGAAAAGCGCCCTGAATTCCTTCGACACCCTCTCGCACGGCGAAATCAGAACAGAGAAACGTCCCGACGGCACCATGGTCTGCCGCTTCGATGCGGAAAACTCCATCGAGCTGATTCTGCGCATCATACAGTGCGGCGATGCGGTTGAAGTCCTCGAGCCCTCCTCCTTCAGGACAAAGTTCAGGTCCTATCTGGAAAACATTCTCAACATCTACAAGAAGTGAAACGATGACAGACTTGAAGAAAATGACAACCGAGACGCGCAACAGTGCGTCCGAAAACCTCGACTGCATGTCTTCGCTCGAGATAGTGACTCTCATGAACAGCGAAGACTCGAAGATCGCCCCCGCCGTCAGAGAGCAGCTTCCGCAGATAGCAAAGGCTGTCGATCTTTGCGTTTCTGCACTTGAGAACGGCGGAAGAATCGTCTATATGGGCGCCGGTACCAGCGGCCGTCTGGCTGCAATAGATGCAGCGGAATGCCCTCCGACCTTCGGCGTCTCAAAAGATACTGTCATAGGCCTGATTGCAGGCGGAAACCAGATAGAAATAAGCCTGACCAACGATAAGGAAGACAGTCCCGAAAGCGGCATGGCAGATCTCCGCCAAATAAGCCTGACGAAAAAAGACATAGTGATCGGCATTGCCGCTAGCGGCAGGACACCTTATGTAATAGGCGGAATGGAATACGCCAAGAAATTGGGGTGCAATACCGTTTCGATAGCCTGTAACAGCAACTCCGAGATCGGAAAACGTGCAGATGTTGCAATTGAGGTCATCGTCGGCTCGGAAGTTCTCACAGGTTCCACAAGGCTCAGAGCCGGGACAAGCCAGAAAATGGTTCTGAACATGATTTCCACTGCCAGCATGGTCAGAACAGGCAAGGCATACAGAAACCTCATGGTAGATGTCGTGCAGACCAACGAAAAACTGGTTGCCAGGGCTCAGGGCATTCTGTTGGAAGCAACGGGAATCTCCGGAGAGGATGCGGTGCAGGTCCTGGAGAAAGCCGGCGGAAGCGTGAAGAAGGCAATCGTAATGGTCCTTGCTTCATGCTCTGCGGAAGAAGCGCAGGCACGGCTTGAGAAAGCCCGCGGCCATGTCAGGGAAGCTCTTGCATGAATAAACCGGACTTCGTCTGCGGCATTGACGGCGGAGGGACAAAAACCGCAGTCCTCTGCTCTACCCTTCAGAATCAGGTAATCGAGAAAAGAACATTCGGTCCTTTCAATCTCAACAGCATAGGCGAAGAAGCCTTCAGAAACATTCTCTGCGAAATAGTCCTGTTCCTTCAGGGAATCGGAAACTGCCGCGCCCTGTGCATCGGGGCCGCAGGTGTCAACAACACCAGGATGGCGGAGATTGTCACTCAGGTTTTTTCTGCAGCCGGCATCCCCTGCAAACTGACAGGAGACCAGAACATCGCCCACACCGGAGCGCTCGGCGGAAAGGAAGGGATAGCCCTGATTGCGGGAACGGGATCCGTCTGCTTCGGAAAGTCCGCAGACGGAAGGACTGCGATGGCAGGCGGCTGGGGTCACCTTCTGGGCGATGAAGGAAGCGGCTACGCCCTCGGACGCGATGCTCTTCGTGCAACATCAAGACTGTTTGACGGGTATGGGGAACCGACCGTACTGAAGAACCTGATAAAGGCGGAGTTCGGATTGGATTCTCCGGAGAAGATCGTCACCTACGTCTACTCCAACGACAAAAGCGCAGTTGCTGCCATCTCTCACATTGTCGATGAAGCTGCCTCGGAGAATGACCCTGTTGCAATCAGAATCATAAGAGATAATGCCGCGCAACTGGTCAGCCAGGTAACTGCGGTCTCAGATCGCCTGGATCTCAAGAGCTGCGATGTCGCCCTTCTCGGCGGCCTTCTTGCTAATCCCACGCCCCTCAGGGCGCAGTTCGTCAGGCTTCTTTCCGAGGCAAATCCCATGCTGAAATGCACAGAGCCGCTTCACAGCGCCGCAGAAGGCGCCGTTATGGAAGCACTTTCCCTTGTCCGGAATAGCTAGCACAGCTGGTACTGCTGGTGCAGCTGGTACTGCGGGGACAACCAACAACAGCTAATTGTTCTTTCCTTATGTTTCGCTGTTGTTCGCTGGCCACGCTATCTCCGTTGTGCCAGCTGTCTCCGTTATATTCGCTATCTCGGCTGCCCCCGCAAACCATAAAAAAGGGGAACCGTCATAGGACGATTCCCCTGTGAATCAACTTGATTCAATTACTCGTTGTACATGGCAATGAGCTTTGTCAGATGCTCATAGCGAGCCTTTGCCTCTTCCTCGTTCAGCTTGAACAGGACATCGGCACGTGACGGGAACTCGCGTGTGAGGCGGCTGTAGCGGGCTTCGTTCATCAGGAACTCCTGATATCCGCCTGCCGGAGCCTTGGAATCGAGCGAGAACTTCTTCTCTGCATCCGGGTTGTAGCGGAACAGGTTCCAGTAACCGCAGTCGACAGCCTTCTTCATCTCCTTCTGGCAGTTCGTCATACCACCCTTGATGGAGTGCATCTCACAAGGAGCGTAACCGATGATCAGTGACGGTCCGTGATAAGCCTCGGCCTCTGTGATGGCCTTGATTGTCTGTGCCGGGTTGGCGCCCATGGCGACCTGTGCGACATAGACATAGCCATACTGCATTGCGATCTCGGAGAGAGACTTCTTCTTGACTTCCTTACCGGCAGCTGCGAACTGAGCGACCTGTCCGATGTTGGATGCCTTTGAAGCCTGTCCGCCTGTGTTGGAGTAGACCTCTGTATCGAAGACGAAGATGTTGACGTCCTTCTTGGAAGCAATAACGTGGTCAAGTCCACCGTAACCGATGTCGTATGCCCAACCGTCACCACCGAAGATCCAGACTGACTTCTTGCCCAGGTACTCCTTCTTCTCGAGGATAGCCTTGGCTGCTGCGCTGCCGTTCTTCTCAAGAGCCTCGATGAGAGCTGCTGTCGGAGCCTTGTTGGCCTCGCCGTCAGCCATTGTGTCGAGCCATGCCTGAGCTGCATCCTTGATTGAAGCATCGGCCTCTGCGAGAGTCTTCACTTCGTCGGCCAGATCCTCGCGGATCTTCTCCTGACCGATGAACATTCCGAGACCGTGCTCGGCGTTGTCCTCGAACAGTGAGTTGCACCATGCTGGTCCCTTACCTTCCTTGTTGGTGCAGTAAGGAGATGTGGATGCCGGGCCGCCCCAGATTGAAGAACAACCGGTTGCGTTGGAGATATACATCCTGTCGCCGAAAAGCTGTGTCACGAGGCGAGCATATGAAGTCTCTGCACATCCTGCGCAGGAGCCGGAGAACTCCAGCATCGGCTGGCGGAACTGGCTGCCCTTGACTGTGTTGTCCTGCATGTCCTTCTTCTCGGAAACCTTTGCCACGCAGTAGTCGAAGACCGGCTGCTGGGCAAGCTCTTCTTCCTGAGGAACCATTGTGAGAGCTCCGACCGGACATGCTCCGACACAGACTCCACAACCCATACAATCAAGCGGAGAGATGGCGAGTGTGAACTTGTAGACACCCTTGCCCTTTCCGGCCTTGACGTCCACGACCTGTGCTGCTGCAGGAATTGCAGCTGCCTCTTCTGCTGTAAGAGCATAAGGTCTGATTGTTGCGTGCGGGCAGACATAGGAACAGTTGTTGCACTGGATACACTTGGAAGCTTCCCATCTGGGAACTGCCACTGCAACGCCTCTCTTCTCGTATGCTGCTGCACCGAGCTCGAACTGACCGTCCACGTGATCCATGAAGGCTGAAACCGGAAGGCTGTCGCCGTCCATCTTGTCAACGGGATCAAGGATGTTCTTGACCATCTTGACCAGCTCGGGTCTTCCCTCTTTGGCTGCTGCAGGAGCTTCGTCCTTTGCATTTGCCCAGTCGGCGGGAACGTTGAACTTCTTGAAGGCTGTGGCGCCGAGGTCAATGGCCTTGTGGTTCATGTCGACGACATCCTGACCCTTCTTGAGGTAGGACTGTGTTGCCTTTTCCTTCATGTGGGCGATGGCCTCTTCCTGAGGCATGACCTTTGCCAGTGTGAAGAATGCGCTCTGAAGGATTGTGTTTGTCCTCTTGCCCATTCCGATCTTCTGTGCGAGGTCGATGGCATCGATTGTGTAGACCTGGATGTTGTTCTTTGCGATGTAGCGCTTGGAAGCGGCATCGACGTGGTGGCTGAGCTCTTCATCCGACCACTGGCAGTTGATCATGTAGACTCCGTTCGGCTTGACGTCCTGGACCATTTTGAAGCCCTTGGTGACGTAGCTGGGGTTATGACATGCAACGAAGTCGGCCTTGTTGATGTAGTACGGGCTCTTGATCGGATGATCGCCGAATCTGAGGTGGCTGATCGTTACACCGCCGGTCTTCTTGGAGTCATACTGGAAGTAAGCCTGAACGTACTTGTCGGTGTAGTCTCCGATGATCTTGATGGAGTTCTTGTTGGCTCCGACGGTTCCGTCTCCGCCGAGACCCCAGAACTTGCACTCGATGGTTCCGGGAGCTGCCGTGTTCGGGCAGTTCTTGTCCTCTTCGAGGCTGAGGTTGGTGACATCATCGACGATACCAATTGTGAACTGGCGCTTCGGAGTTGCCTTCTTGAGCTCGTTGAATACTGCAAAGACAGATGAGGGAGGAGTATCCTTGGATCCCAGACCATAGCGTCCGCCGATGACCTTGACGTCATCAAGACCTGCGTTTGCGAATGCAGTAACGACATCCAGATAGAGCGGCTCACCCTGTGCGCCGGGCTCCTTGGTTCTGTCGAGGACAGCGACCTTCTTGGCTGTCTTGGGCAGAGCTGCGATGAGCCTGTCTGCTGCGAACGGTCTGTAGAGTCTGACCTTGATGATACCGACCTTCTCTCCGTGGGCGTTGAGGTAGTCGATGACTTCGTCTGCAACGTCACAGAAGGAACCCATGGCGATCAGAACGCGGTCTGCGTCGGGAGCTCCGTAGTAGTTGAAGAGCTTGTAGTTGGTACCGAGCTTGGCGTTGATCTTGTCCATGTAGGACTCAACGACTGCGGGAAGCTCATCGTAGTACTTGTTGCAGGCTTCTCTGTGCTGGAAGAAGATGTCACCGTTCTCGTGGCTTCCTCTCATGTGGGGATGCTCGGGATTCAGAGCGTGCTTCCTGAACTCCTCGACAGCCTTCATGTCGCACATGTCCTTCAGGTCATCGAAGTCCCAGACCTCGATCTTCTGGATCTCGTGGCTGGTTCTGAAACCATCGAAGAAGTTGATGAAAGGAACCTTACCGGTAAGAGCTGCCAGGTGGGCAACAGGTGAGAGATCCATGACTTCCTGAACGTTGCCTTCGCAGAGCATTGCAAAACCGGTCTGGCGACAGGCCATGACGTCACTATGGTCTCCGAAGATGTTCAGAGCCTGAGTTGAAACGGTACGTGCGCTGACGTGGAAGACGCTCGGCAGCTGCTCGGCTGCGATCTTGTACATGTTCGGGATCATCAGGAGAAGTCCCTGGGATGCCGTGTAGGTTGTTGTGAGTGCGCCCGAACCGAGAGATCCGTGAACAGCGCCTGCAGCACCAGCCTCAGACTGCATCTCGACGACCTTGACCTTGGTGCCGAAGATGTTCTTCAGACCATTTGCGCTCCACTGGTCGACGAAGTCTGCCATTGGGCTTGATGGTGTGATGGGGTAGATAGCGGCAACTTCAGAGAATGCATAGCTGACGTGCGCAGCTGCATTGTTGCCGTCCATGGATTTCTTTTTTCTCACCATGAAGAGCCTCCTTGATCTAATTGGCCGCAAAGAGCGGCAATCAATGATTTGAAAGATTATTCCGACGCCCGAAAACGCGCGTCATTTCTAGTCTAAACTGAATTGTTTATATTTACAAGAAGACTAACAGGACTTATTCTTGGAATATACGCTAAACCTAAAGGGAGATTATCATGAAAAGGACTCTTGCAATAATTCTGGTGGCCGTTCTTGTCGCTTCATGCGCTTTCGCCGCCACCTCAACTAAATTCACGAAATACGGAAATATCTTCAAATCCCACGAATACACGCTGAAGGGAACCAGCTACGAAATGGGTTCCAACGGCTCCAAGACCGGAACCGGAAGCCCAGTCTATGTATCCGAGCATGCAGGCTCCTACTACATGGAAGTCTCTGCAGAGGGAGAGTCCATGAGAATCCTGATCATGGACGGAAAATACTATCTCATCAGCGACAGCGACAAATCAGTCATCTCCATGGCCTACGAAGAAGGCGATGACGACATCATGACCTTCCCCTCCTCCTACGAGGTCCTGGGCAGCGGCAACGGCAAACTCGACGGCAAGAGCTATTACTACGAGAACGCAAAGGAAGCCGACGGCACAATCAGCACCTACTGGTACAACGGCAACGACCTCTATGCAATCCAGAGCGTGGACTCCATCATCTACATCGAATCCGTCTCCCAGAAGGCCGATGCCTCCAAGTTCGCAGTTCCCCAGGGCTATGATGTAATCGACATGTCCGATCTTGCCAGCCTCTTCGGAGACTTCAGCTCTGACGACTGGTATTCCGACGACTCCTCTTCCAGCTGGGACAACTGGGACAGCTACACAGGCGACGACTGGGCATATGACAGCTCAGACAGCTGGTGGGATGATGACACGGATTACAGCCCCAACTATTATGCCCTCGGCCAGTATTTCGGCCTGACGGAAGCCCAGGCAGAGGAATTCTCCACGGCAATGTATGCCGTTCAGTACATGGACTGGGGAACCCTGAACGAATATGTGACAAGCGGCAAGTTCGATTTCAAAGGCAAGAAGCTTGAGAACTTCACCGACCTCACAAGCTATGAAATTACCGCACTCCAGAAGCTTGTACAGGGATTCAAAAAGTAAAACAGAACAAATCAAGACAATAAGACCGCAGCGGAAACAATGTCCTCTGCGGTCTTTTGTTTATCAGAAAATCACTACAGCTTTTCCGTTCAGGCCATCGGCCTTGACAATCAGATCCTTCTCGGAGCGGACATGCACGAAGTGCTTCGTCTCCTGGACAAGCGGGAGCTTCATGATCGAATCGAAGTCGACCTTGCCGTCTCCGGACGATGGATTGTTGGAGATATAGATGCACCCCAGAGAGGTCACGTTCTGGAAGAAGTGGGTGCCTTCGCTGGGTTCGGCCTGGATCTCCTTCAGACCGGTCTCCACTATCACGTGAGCCTTGGAAATCTGAGGCCATGAGCACGGGATTCCGAGCCAGTTGTCCGACGATCCCAATCTGCCTGCAACTACAAGAACATACTGATCCTCGTTCGAGTCGTTGAGCTGTTCCAGCTCGACGGCCATCTCGACCATCTCTGCGCGTCTGAAGGCATCGGGCTTGACGCAGATAATATCGCGCAGCCCCTCGACCTTGCCGTTGCCCATGACCTTGTTGGCGGAAATCACGGCGCTTTCGGTCTCCTTGTCTGTAATGACAACATCTTCGAACCGGTCGGTTCCGGAGATGGGTCTGATCTGCAGGATGGAGAAATCGATCCAGTCCTTATGCTCGAGATTGACTGCGAACTCGATCTCCACCGGTTCGCTCATTGTTCGGGATCCGAGCTTGAGCACATCGTCCACGATCTTTGCAAGCGGAATCATGTCATACTTTATGATTCCGTTGAACGTCAGGCTCCTGAAGCCCTGGTCCGTGGAGTTCTCGGAAAGGAATCCGTACGGGGTCATGACCGAAACTATGCCTTTGACGGCATTGCTCCAGCGGTAGGCCTTCTCCATTTCAAGGTGGACAAGGTTGTCAATGTCGCTGAACGGATCGAAATCCCTGCCGCGATCCAATGCATAGAACATCCTCTGCGAGGAGCCTCCGCCATTGAGGGAATTGACCGGAACCTTGGGTTTTGCGGGACAGAAGCGGAAGCTCTCGCCCTCGTCCACGATGGTCTTTCCCATTCCGAATGCCAGCATCCCTATGCCGTCCTCCGCAGTCCTGCTTCCTGCAGGATAATAATCCAGGGAACGCGCCACCCCGGAGATATTGGGGAACCAGTAGCCGTCGTGGTCGCTTCCGGTTATGTGCTGTATGATTACGGCCATCTTCTCGTCCTCGACCGCATGGCCGGTTCTCTTGAGGTACTCACGGGCACCCTTGAAATAAGTAGACGCCCAGACTGTCTTGACCGCCTTTTCAAGATCCGAAAGCCTCTTCTCGAAACTGCCTGAGTTCGAAATCATGGAAGTCTGGTAGACTCCTGCAAAAGGCTGGAAATGGCTGTCTTCCAATAGAGATGAAGAGCGCACTGTCAACGGAACATCGTTGACTTCAAGAATCCTCACAAGGTCATCCTCAAAGCCCTCCGGAAGCCTTGCATCCAGGAACATCCTCAGTATCTCGGGGTCGGACTTCTCAATGAAATCACCGGGCCTGAAGCCGTTGCAGGAAATCAACTGGTCGAAGATTTCGGTGGAGATTACGACGGTTCTGGGTATCGAGACATAGATTCCTTCATACTTGCTACGGATCCGGGCGGCCTTCATCTCAAGGGCTATGAAAGCAAGGCCCCTTCCCTTTCCGCCGAGGGAACCGTTGCCTATTCTCGAGAAGAACAGGGTCTCATCATAGGTCTCACGCGAGAACTGTGCTATCGTTCCGCGGGTTCTTTCCTTGCGGTACTCCTTGATGGTGGTATAGATGAACTGCCTCATCTCCTCTGCATTGGAGGCATCTTTCCTGAGCGTTATGGGTTTGATTCTGGAGGCAAGCTTGTACAGAGACTGGGCCCTGAGCCAGCGGGAAAGGTCATTACGCCTTACATGATAGATGAAGGACTCGATCGGGATAACGCGGATCTGCTCCTGCAGTTCCTTCATCCTGTAGACACTGGCAATCACCTCGCCCGTTTCGGGATTCTTGAACAAAAACGGCCCGAAGCCATAGTACTTGGTGAAGTGCTCGGCAAGCTCCATGTGGTGATCAGGGGAAAGCTTCCAGACAAACTGCGCCTCGTTTTCGTCGGCAATGTGCTTGGCCTCTTCCTTGTTGGTCGACTGAAGCAGAAACGGCATCTCCGGGTTATCAGCCCTGATGGCCTTCATCAGATATTCACCTGCCCGGTCGCGGCCCCACGGGGAATCGAATGTGAGATCCGTGATCACTCCGAGTACGTTCTGTCGGTACTTGTTGTAGAGCTCCATGGCCTCATCATAGGATCTTCCCAGAAGGATCTTCGGACGTCCGCGCATGCGGAGCTTGGTACCCCACTCGTTCAGGGCTTCCCTGATGGATGCCCTGTTCTGCTCGATGAGAAGCTTATACATCTGCGGCAGATAGGAGGATATGAACTTCACGGAGTCTTCGACGAAAATTATGACCTCGACATCGGCTTCCTCCGTGTCGTGGTCCACGTTCAGCCGGTCTTCCATGAGCTTTACCATGGCCAGGAACACCGACGGGTCTCCCAGCCAGTAGAACATGAAGTCTATGTACGGGCAGTCCTCGCCCTTGAGGACCTTTGCCTTCCTGTGGTCAGGCGATGGCGAAAGGGCTATGAACGGAAGCTCCGGGTACAGCTTTTTGACCTGCTGGGCAAGAGCCTCGACCCTTCCCGAACCCAGATCCAGCATGGAGATCACCAGATCGAAATCCAGCTCCTTCAGAAGCTCAAGGGCCTTTTCTTCGCTGCTTACATGGGTGATCTTGGGAGGGTTGGAGAGTCCGAGCGACGTATACTCCTTGTAGAGCTCTTCCTCGACCCTTCCGTCTTCCTCCAGCATGAAGCGGTCATATTCCGAGCAGATGAGAAGCACATTGTAGATGTGCCTGAGCATCAGGGAAGAGAACGGCATCCAGGTTTCGTCTAGTTCATAGTGCATTGGGAAGCTCCGATGCACTTACAATACCATAATTTGAAAAGTGAAAATACAGAAAAGTTAGTACAAATCTTCCTTTTCCTGCCGTTCATACTAACAAGTTAGTACAGAAAGGCTGCAAGTCCTCTCCTGTACTAACAAAAAGCCCGGGAGGCTTAACCTCTCGGGCTTTGTATCGTCATTGAAGAGTTATCAGAAACCCTGCTGGCACATTGCATCGGCGACTTTCTTGAAGCCTGCGATGTTTGCACCCTTCACGTAGTCGATATAACCGTCTGCGCACTTGCCTTCGCGGGCACATGCGGCGTGGATGCCCTGCATGATCCTGTGAAGCTTCTCGTCGACTTCCTCAGCAGACCAGAAGTAGTGCTCTGCGTTCTGGCTCATCTCGAGTCCGGATACTGCAACACCGCCTGCGTTGGCAGCCTTGCCCGGTGCAAACGGAATGCGTGCAGCCTGGAAGGCCTCGATGGCCTCAGGTGTGCAGCCCATGTTGGATGTCTCGATTACGTACTTCACGCCGTTGGCGATCAGCTGCTTTGCATCCTCTCCGTTGAGCTCGTTCTGCAGGGCGCACGGGAAAGCCATATCTACGGGAACTTCCCAAGGCTTCTTGCCCTTGATGAACTTTGCACCGAACTTCTTTGCATACGGCTCGATGACATCCATGTTGGAAGCTCTGAGCTCGAGCATATATGCGATCTTCTCCGGAGTGTTGACTCCGTTCTCGTCGTAGATGTATCCGTCGGGACCGGAAAGGGTCACGACCTTTGCGCCCAGCTGTGTGGCCTTTGTGACTGCGCCCCATGCAACGTTGCCGAAACCGGAGATTGCAACACGCTTGCCTGCGAATGTATCGTTGTGCTCCTTGAGCATCTCGTTTGCAAAGTACATAGTGCCGTAGCCTGTTGCCTCAGGTCTGACAAGAGATCCGCCCCAGCCCCAGCCTTTGCCTGTAAGGACGCCGGTGTTCTCGTTGCGGATCTTGCGGTATGTTCCGTAGAGATAGCCGATCTCACGTCCGCCTACTCCGAGGTCTCCGGCAGGAACGTCTGTATCGGGACCGATATACTTCTCGAGCTCTGTCATGAATGCACGGCAGAAGCGCATGATCTCTGCATCAGACTTGCCCTTGGGCGAGAAGTCCGAACCACCCTTTCCACCGCCCATCGGCAGGGTTGTGAGGGAGTTCTTGAAAATCTGCTCGAAGCCGAGGAACTTGAGGGTTCCGAGAGTGACGTTGGCATGGAAGCGCAGACCTCCCTTGTAGGGTCCGATTGCGCTGTTGTACTGGACTCTCCATCCACGGTTGACCTGGATCTCGTGGTTGTCATCTTCCCACTCGACTCTGAACTGGATGATTCTCTCCGGCTCTACGATCCTGTCGAGGATCTTGTTCTTCAGATAAAGCGGGTTTGCGTTTACTACATCGATAACGGATGCGATGACCTCTCTTGCTGCCTGTATGAACTCAGGCTGTGCGGGGTTCTTTCTCTCAAGTTCAGCCATGAACTCGTCAAGTTTGTACATTTTTTCCTCCAAGCGGTGCTGACCGTTGATTGCAGGGCGCATCGGCATCCTGTGGTTCAGCACAATCAGTATAAACCCGTTTCGGCAGATGTCAACTTTCAGTTAGCTCTAATATTTTGATTGAGTCAAAATGCAATGGCAGACATTGAGAAATAGCTAAAATCAAATAACCTGAATTACTGGATTCCGAAATAAGACCAGATCGGATCCTCCGGCGGTGGTGCAATCACATGAACAGGTACCCCGCCTACAGGATGGGAGAACATGATTTCGTGGGAATGCAGACAGATGCCACCGTCGATATTGGAGCGCGGGAAGCCGTACTTGAGGTCTCCCTTGATATGCACCCCGCAGGCGGCAAGCTGGGCCCTGATCTGATGGTGCCTTCCGGTCAGCAGGTTGATGTCATAGAGCTCATATCGCTCCGACTGCCCTATCTGTCTGTACTGCAGACGTGCAAGCTGAAGATCGTCCGGACGCACCCCGCGGATTGACGGCTTACCGCCATCCGGAGACGGACTGTATGCAAAGCTCTTGTTCTTCTGCGCGTCTCTATAGAGATAATGGCAGAGCTCCCCGCTCTCGGACGGCAGCTGCTTGTCCGTAATGGCCCAGTAGTGCTTCTCGATCTTTCCGGTACGGAACATCTCGGACAGACGGCTAAGGGCCTTGTCCGTTCTGGCAAAAACCACTATGCCGCTGGTAGGTCTGTCCAGCCTGTGCGGAAGCCCCAGAAAAACGTTGCCCGGCTTGTTGTATCTGACTTTCAGATAGTGCTTCACATCATCTGCAAGGGTGATGTCCCCGGTCTTGTCCGCCTGCACTATCTCCCCGGGCAGCTTGTTTATGAGAATCAGATGGTTGTCTTCGTACAGGATCATTTCGGAAAGACTAGTCAACATCGTCGAACAACCCCGGCATGTCATCGTCGGAAGGCTTCTTGGTGCTCTTGGGCTCGGGAACAGGCTTTACCTTGGGCTCTTCCTTCTCTTCGACATCCTCACCCTCAGGCTCTTCATCATCTTCTTCACTATCGATGTTCTGCTTGGGGGCTGACTCCACAAGTTTACATGCCTTGATGCGGATTGAGGCTATCTCTTTCTTCGTGATGGTCACGCCGCCGGCCTTTGCACCCTTGACCAGATAGTCGGAGAACAGGAAGGTCGATTCCTTTATTCGGCTCGGTCCCTTGTATGTGACCGTGACCTCTGCATTCGGAAGAACGGAAAGCTTCTTTAGCGAGTTGTTGTCCGGATCCGGCAGAAGCTCATAGGGCTTGTTCATGATGAATCCGCTGAGCTTGCAGCGCTTGATGTAGGTGACCTTCGTCTTCTTGTCCAGATAGATGACGGTGAATACTATGTCTTCCAGAACTTCCTTGTCCGCAAGGCCGCAGTATGTGATGTCCTTGCCCACGAACAGCTTGTCCGGCACGTTGGAACAGTAGTATGTTCCGTTCTTCTGCACTATGAGGATCTTGTCGAACTCGGAAACCTTGAAGAGCGGAGTGCCTGTCTTGACGTTGGTACCCAGATAGCCGGTTGCTCCGTCATATCTGAGATCGAGGTCACGTTTTGCCACATCGCGCACATCGACCATGTTGAAGTCTGCAATCACGGTCTTGCGTCTGTGGGTCTCTGCATCAAGATCCGCCTTGATGTTGTTCAGCGTCTTGATTGAATACTCGTCCAGGTGGGAGAGATCGTAGTCGACCTGCTTGATGTCGGCATTGATCTGGTCGATCTCCTGATGGTTCTTCTCGATGTCGAAGAGCGAGATCCTGCGGATTGGAATCTTCAGCAGGTGATCGATGTCCTCATCGGTTATCTCGCGTACCAGCTGGTCTGCATAGGGCTCGAAGCCTGTGCGGATTGCCTGGACAACGGCTTCCTGGGTTCTCTTCTGCTCGATGCGCTTGTAGATGCGCTCCTCGATGAAGATGCGCTCCAGAGTCCTTGTGTGCAGTCTGTCGAACAGATGTCCGCGCTGGACCTCCAGCTCCTTCTTGGAAACCTCGAGGATGTGGTCTGCGTGGTATCTGATTACATCGCTGACGGTGCAGACATGCGGAAGCTTGTCCCTGATGACAAGGCAGTTTACCGAAATCTTCTGCTCGCAGAGCGTGTAGGCATAGAGGGCATCGACGACATCCTTGGTGTAGGTGCCCTTGGCCAGGGAGATTTCGATGTTGACCGAGTCTGCCGTGAAGTCGCTGACGCTCTGGATCTTGAGCCTGCCCTTCTTGATGGCATCCTCGATGGACTTGATCATTTTTTCGCTGTCAACACCGTACGGCAGCTCCTCGATGATTATCTTCTTGGCATTGGAGGTATCGAGCTTGGCCCTGACTGCCACGGAGCCAAGACCGTCCTGATAGTCAGAGACGTCCATGATTCCGCCGCCCGGGAAATCGGGATAGAGTTGGAAATCCTCGCCCTTGATGGCGGCTATCTGGGCATCGATGACCTCATGCGCGTTGTGGGGCAGGATCTTGGTGGACATACCGACGGCAATACCCTCGGTGCCCTGGATGAGGACTACGGGAATCTTTGCCGGGAAGACCACTGGCTCCTTGCTTCTGCCGTCGTAGGATTCGACGTACTCGGTGATCTCGGGGTTGTAGAGAACCTTCTTTGCAAACGGAAGCAGGCGGCACTCGATGTATCTGGCAGCTGCAGGTCCGTCGCCTGTCATGAAGTTACCGTAGTTACCCTGCTTGTCTATGAAGAGGTCGCAGTTGGCCAGATTGACGAGGGCCGTGTAGATGGAGGCATCTCCGTGCGGATGGTAGTGCATGGTCGATCCGACGACGTTGGCGACCTTGTTGAAGCGCCCGTCGTCCATCTCGATCATGGTGTGAAGGATTCTTCTCTGTACGGGCTTGAGGCCGTCCTCGATATCGGGAATGGCCCTGTCCTTTATGACATATGATGCGTATTCGATGAAGTTCTGACGGAAAAGGTCTTTTGCGTTTGCCATGTCTGCCTCCTCACACCAGATTTTCCATGATGAAATCACGCCTTTCGGGCGTGTTGTTTCCCATGTAGAAGTTCATTGCCCTGCGGGCATCGGCAAGACTGTCGATGGTCACGGGGATGAGCCTCATGTCCTCGCCTATGAACTGGCCGAACTCCTTGGCGGAGATTTCGCCTAGTCCCTTGAAGCGTGTGACCTCGCTGCCCTTGATCTGCTTCATCATGTTGTCGCGCTCCTCTTCGGAGTAGCAGTAGGTGGTCACGCTCTTGTTGCGCACCCTGAAGAGCGGAGTATCCAGGATCCAGACGCGGCCTGCGTGGATCAGATCCTCGAAATAGCTGAGGAAGTAAGTCAGAAGCAGGATTCTGATGTGGAAACCGTCGATATCGGCATCAGTTGCAAAGATGACCTTGGAATAGCGCAGTCCGTCTATTCCGTTCTCGATTCCCAGCGCTGCCATGACATTGTAGAGCTCGGCGTTCTTGTACATGTCGGTCATGGCCATTCCGTTGGTGTTCAGCGGCTTTCCGCGGAGGCTGAAGACGGCCTGGGTCATGACATCGCGTGCGGTGTTGAGCGTACCTGAAGCGGAATCTCCCTCAGTGAGGAAGATCATCGACCTCTCTCCCATATCGGCATGCGGGCCTGTCTGTCCGAGGTGGAACTTGCAGTCCTTGAGCTTGGGGATGTTGATCGATATCTTCTTGGCATTCTCCTTGGCGATCTTCTTGACCTCGGAGAGCTTCTTTCGGATGTTCTCGTTGGTCAGGATCTTCTGGTTCAGAAGCTGTGCCGACTCAGGATTCTTGTGCAGATAATCGATTATGGCTTCCTTGACCTCGTTGATTATCGGCATGCGCACTTCGGTGTTGCCCAGCTTGTTCTTGGTCTGGCTCTCGAAGACCGGGGTCTGGACCTTGATGGCTATGGCCCCGACAATACCCTCTCTCACATCCTGAGGAGCCCAGGTGGACTTCTTGAAGAACTCCTTCACACCCGCAAGGATTCCTTCCTTGAAGGCGGCCTGATGGGTTCCTCCGTCGCTTGTGTACTGACCGTTGACATATGAGAAATAGGTTTCGCCGCTGAACTCACGGGTGTGGGTGAAGGCGAACTCTATCATCTTGCCGCGGTAGTGGATTATGTCATAGATTCCGTTGTCCTGGACTTCCTTCTCAAGCAGGTCCAGCAGTCCGTGCTGGCTCTTGAAGATCCGCTTGTTGTAGTCCAGCGTTAGGCCGGTATTAAGGTAGCAGTAGTTGTTGAGTCTCTGGACTATGAACTCTTCGTTAAAGGCATAGGCTCCGAAAATCTCCTCATCGGGAATGAACTCGGTAAGCGTTCCGTTGGGCTCGTCCGTCTTTCCCTCGTTCTTCGATGTGAGGATTCCCTGCTTGAAGAAAGCCTCGAAGAAACGGCCGTCACGGTGGGACTTGACGTGGAACCAGGAGCTCAGGGCATTGACCGCCTTGGTACCTACTCCGTTCAGTCCTACGCTGAACTGGAACACGTCGTCGTTGTACTTGGCGCCTGTGTTGATCTCGGACACGCAGTCGATGACCTTTCCCAGCGGGATTCCTCTTCCGTGGTCACGGACGCTGACCTTCTTGTCCTCGAGCCTGATGGTGATCCTGTTGCCGGCTCCCATGATGAACTCATCGATGCTGTTGTCGATGACTTCCTTCATGAGAACATATATTCCGTCGTCCACGTGGGTGCCGTTTCCCAGACGACCGATATACATACCGGGGCGCAGCCTGATATGCTCCAGCGGGGACATCGTCTTTATCGCGTTTTCGTCATAGATAGGTTTCTTCTCAGCCATAACAGTACTATTATAACAAAATAACTTGAACTATGTGTAGTATCTTTATTTCCAATCCTACCACAGATTTAGCGTTTTTCTTGATATCGAGAAGCTGTTTTTTGATTTTCTGTTACACCAACTGAGCCTGCATCAGCAGCATGCCCAGTACTATCAGGCTCTGCCCGGCAATGTAGGTGCTCATGACCATCATCTGTCCGAACAGCGGCAGACGTACCATGCGGCGCATGATGCAGAAGTCGGAAAAGAAGAACAGACCTATTCCCAGAAAGCTCAGAACCGAGGCGAACAGCGGCCCTCCCTGTCCCATTGTGGAGGCGATTGCGACCGCCACCGCACACAGTCCGAACGAGTACGGCATAAGAAGCGGAGCATATTTTCTTGGTCCCAGAATCAATTGCCTATATAGCAAGTATTCGATTAAAAAACACATCATAAATGCCACTATGGCACATTGTTTTGAATGTGGGATAGGCACGTTTGCAAACCACAGGCAGTAGAAGATGTGGCCTGTAAAGAAGCTCAGCATTCCAAGGTAAAACATGTGTCTGCTCTTGTTTCTGGGAAACAGCAGAAACACATCGCCCAGAGTATCGAACAGCAGGGCAAAAGCCACGAATTTCTGGTAGCTCCGGCCCCTTGCCCCTTCGGGAAGGAAGCAGATGTATACCACCAGAAGAAGCGGCATCAGAAACGGTTTGGATGCAGCATAGAGGCGCGAAGACTTCTTCTTGATGGCAAAGAGGCAGACAATGATGATTAGGCCATACAGAACAAGAGAGAAAACCTGCTTCATGACATAAAGAATAAACGCTTCTTGTGCCAAATTCCACCCTTCAATTGACGCAAAATGACAATATAAATAGAATACTCAACCATGAGCAGTTATCCATTTGCAGAAACAGAGCCTAAATGGCAGAAGTACTGGGCAGAGAACAAGACCTTTGCCGTCACCGAAGACCCATCCTTCCCCAAGGAGAAGAGGGCCTACGTCCTCGACATGTTCCCCTATCCTTCGGGAGCAGGCCTTCATGTCGGACACCCCGAAGGCTACACGGCCACGGACATCTACTGCCGCTACCTCAGGATGAACGGTTACAACGTCCTGCATCCGATGGGATTCGACTCCTTCGGACTGCCGGCGGAGAACTACGCCATCCAGACAGGCACACACCCGGCCATCACCACGGAGAAGAACATCAACACCTTCCGCCGTCAGATCAAGAGCCTGGGTTTCTGCTATGACTGGGACCGCGAAATCTCGACCTGCGACCCGGATTACTACCACTGGACACAGTGGATATTCGAGAAGCTCTACGAGAAGGGACTGGCCTACGAGAGCCAGGCTCCCATCAACTGGTGCCCCCACTGCAAGACCGGCCTTGCCAACGAAGAGGTCAAGGAAGGCAAATGCGAGCGCTGCGGCAGCCAGGTAGAGAAGAAGAACATCCGCCAGTGGGTCCTCAAGATCACAGCCTACGCCCAGAGACTTCTGGACGACCTGGATCTGGTCGACTGGCCCGAGAGCGTCAAGCTCATGCAGCGCAACTGGATCGGCAAGTCCGAAGGCGCCTCCGTACTCTTCCAGGTCAAGGGCCTCGAGAACGAGAGCGACGGCAAGCTGGAAGTCTTCACAACCAGATGCGATACCCTCTTCGGCGCAACCTACATGGTAATCTCCCCCGAGCATCCGCTTGTGGGCAAGCTCACCACCAAGGATAACGAGAAAGCCGTCAAGGCCTACATCGAGCAGGCAGCCAAGAAGAGCGATCTCGACCGCACGGACCTTGCCAAAGAGAAAACCGGCGTCTTCTCCGGAAGCTATGCCATCAACCCCGTCAACGGCAAGGAAATCCCGATCTGGATCGCAGACTACGTACTCATCTCCTACGGCACCGGCGCCATCATGGCAGTTCCGGCCCACGATACCCGTGACTGGGAGTTTGCAAAGAAGTTCAACCTGCCCATCATAGAGGTCCTCAAGTCCGAAGTCGATGTGCAGACCCAGGCCTGGACCGAAGACGGAATCCACGTCAACAGCGGTTTTTTGGACGGACTCAACAAGGCCGATGCCATCGAGGCCATGATAAAATTCCTCGAAGAGCGCAAGATCGGTCACAAGATGATCAACTTCAAGCTCCGAGACTGGATCTTCAGCCGCCAGAGATACTGGGGAGAGCCAATCCCTCTCATCCACTGCCCTCACTGCGGCACCGTCCTGGTTCCCGAAGACGAGCTTCCGCTCACACTGCCCGAAGTCCAGAGCTACCAGCCCTCCGGCACAGGCGAAAGCCCGCTGGCAAACATTGACAGCTGGGTGAACTGCAAGTGCCCCAAGTGCGGCGGCCCTGCAAAGAGAGAGACCAACACCATGCCCCAGTGGGGAGGATCCTGCTGGTACTACCTGCGCTACATCGACCCGAAGAACCCCAAGGCCTTTGTCGATGCCGAGAAGGAAAAGTACTGGATGCCGGTGGATCTCTACATCGGAGGAACCGAGCACGCAGTTCTGCACCTGCTCTATGCAAGGTTCTGGCACAAGGTTCTCTTCGACCTCGGACTGGTTTCCACACCCGAGCCGTTTGCAAGACTGGTCAACCAGGGAATGATAACCTCATTTGCATACCAGAGACCGAATAAATCACTGGTACCTGCAGATCAGGTCATCGAAAACGAGGACGGAACCTTTACGGACAAGGAGACCGGAGAGAAGCTCGAGCGTGTCATCGCCAAGATGTCCAAGAGCCTCAAGAACGTCATCAACCCGGACGAGGTAATCGCCCAGTACGGTGCAGATACAATGCGCATGTACGAGATGTTCATGGGTCCGCTTCAGGTTTCCAAGCCCTGGTCCACAACCGGCATCGCCGGCGTCTGGCGCTTCATCGACCGCATCTGGCGTCTGGGAGAAGAGAAGGCAATCACGGAGGACAAAGCCCCGGCAGAGATCCTCAAGAGTCTGCACAAGACCATCAAGAAGGTCACGGACGACACTGCAACGCTGAACTTCAACACAGCCATCAGCCAGATGATGGTCTACATCAACGACCTCTCCAAGCTCCCCACCCTTCCCAGAGAAGCCTGGGAACCGCTGATTCTGATGATTGCACCGTACGCACCGCATCTTGCAGAAGAACTCTGGGCACGCGCAGGACACCAGCCTTCGGTTGCCAATGTCAGCTGGCCGAAGTACATCGAGGCACTGACAATCGACGAGGAGATCCAGATCGTCTGTCAGATCAACGGCAAGGTCAGAGCTAAGATCATGCTCTCAAAGGATGCTACCAAGGACCAGATCATCGCAGCAGCCAAGGAGAACGAGAATGTGAAGAAATACCTCGACGGAGCTACCATCGTCAAGGAAATCGTCGTCCCCGGCAAGCTGGTGAGCTTCGTGGTCAAGTAAGCACTGCAAACAAACAATCAGACAGCCATGTGGATACAATGCCGCATGGCTGTTTTTATTTGCAGACAAGACAACTCCAACCAACAGCAAGCTTAACCAAAGCACAGCTGCAGTATTACTATCAAAAAAGTAAGTATCAAAAAAGTAAGTAACCTTGTCCGCCTTTACTACACTCACATCGCCCTTACCCAGGGAGAAGCGTCCTTCTGTTAGAGCCAAATGATTTTTTTCCAATGCAGTCAGGTGATTTTTTGCCAGTTGATTGGTCAACTTAATTTTTGCCACCTGATTCGCCATGCGGGACAGGGTCCTGCAAGATCTTGTCTTTCAAACGATAACTCTTGCCTC
>JAFUXI010000043.1 GCA_017470995.1 Spirochaetales bacterium | reverse complement strand
TCATTTTACCACTGCACGCCCCGGGTTCGAGTCCCCGGGCGTCTCTTTTTCCTTGTTTTGGTCATAAAAGAAGGGCTGTAACCCTCAGCCGGCAAAACCGACTTTTGTTACAGCCCCTTCATTCATTATCAGGTAAGATAAATCAGCCCTTTCTGGACTCGAACACGGCGGCACCGCCGAGGAAGTACTTCGAAAGAGTGAAGAACAGGATGAACATCGGAATCGATGCCAGGAATGCACATGCCATCAGGGCACCTTCATCGGTCTGCTTCTCTTCTGCAAAACCTGCTATGTACAGCGGCAGGGTCTTGAGCCTTTCGGCCTGAGCGCAGAGCATCGGCCACAGGAGGTTGTCCCACTGGTTTCTGAAGCTCAGGATACCAAGTGTTGCGATAACCGGCGTGGAGTTGGGAAGAACGATCCTGAGGAAGATTCCGAACTCCCTGAGTCCGTCGACACGTGAAGCATCGAGGAACTCGCTCGGGAATGTAAGAAGGTACTGCCTCATCTGGAAGACACCGAATGCACTGATTGCAAACGGAACAATCAGACCGGGCAGCGTGTTCATGAGTCCTACTGATCTGGTGACCATATACAGGGGAATCATGATCGCTTCGAACGGAATCATCATGGTGCTCATGATTGCCATAAAGACTACATTTCTTCCCTTGAAACGGAACTTTGCAAGGCCGTATCCGCAGAGAGCAGAGAAAAACACCGTCGTTACAGCACATGTGATTGCAACAAGCAGTGAATTGAGCATTGCGGTGAAGAAGATGTTGTTATTGTTGTTTCCGCGTATGGCCTTCACGAAGTTGGTCATGAACGTCCTGGAAGAAGAAGTGAAATACTCCTTGCTCGGAATCCATTTGAACGGCATGGCCAGAATCTGCTTTGCATCCATGAAGGAAGCCGTCAGCATGAACAGAATCGGGAAGATTGTAAACAGGACAAGCAGGATGAGGACAATATAGGTTATGATTTCTCCTGCCTTGACTTTTCCTACGAACTGGTTATTCATACGGCACCTCCATCAATACTCGACATCCTCTCCGCCTTTCTGGGCAGAGAACTGCAGATATGTGAATATCAGCATGATGAAGAACAGGATGATTGACATGGCGCTGGCCCTGCCAAGATAACCGTTACGGATACCGGTGAAGTAGATGTTCATTGTTATGACATCGATCGGAAGTCTTGCCGTTCCTCCCTGGACGAACATGTACTGGGTACTGAATGTCTTCAGACACTGCAGCATGGCCATGATGGAGACCAGCATGACCGTGGGCTTCAGCAGAGGAAGGGTAATCTTCCAGAATGTGTGCCAGCGGTTGGAACCGTCGACGATTGCAGCCTCATAGATCGTAGGAGGTATGGAAGCCAGTCCCGTGATGAACAGGATGGTGAAATAGCCGATGTACTTCCAGAAGTAAACGATGATGGTCGATGCCACCAGCATACCGTTGTCGGTCAGCCAATGGTAATCCTTTCCCGATGTAAACAGGATGGTATTCGAAAGCTGGTTGATCAGGCCGGTAGGCTGGAACATGATTCTCCAGATTGTTGCGGCAACAACTGAAGAAAGAACAGCCGGAATATAGTATGAAAGCTCGAAGAACTTGGAGTGCCCGGGCTTTCTGAGTTGCATGATCAGAACGGCAAGCAGAAGAGCAATCACAACCATCGGGACAAAGCATCCCAGTGTGAATACTCCCGTTGCCCTGAGGGAGTTCAGAAGTGAGAAACCTCCGTTCCCCTTCGTAAACAGATAGGCATAGTTCTCGAACCCGGTGAAATCCCAGGTTCTGCCGACAGCTCTTCTGTTTGTCAGGCTTGTAATGAATGCATTGATGATCGGATAGAAGCTGAACATCGCAAAGAACAGAAGACAGGGCACTGTAAACAGAAATCCGTAGCGGGCCTGCTTTCTCTCTATGCTGTATGTCTTGACCCTATGTTTCATGGTAAAGTCCTTAAATTATAAGTATATACAATAAATCGATGGGTCACCGAAGTGGCCCATCGACATCTCAAACGTGAATCAAGTTCAGTCGGCAAGCAGCTCGAGAACATTGGCCTGCAGTGTCTTGTAGGCATCTGCCGGGTCAACGCCCTGAAGCATGACGTTGTTGATTGCTGTGTCGATCTGTGACTGGATGGAAGCAGAGTTCTTGCCGTAGTAGACAATGTGTGCTCTTGCAAAGTCAGCACTGAAGACATCCGAGTAAGGCATGCTCTTGTAGACATCGCCGTTCATGAGAGTCTTGAGAGGCTGGATAAGACCAACTTCGGTGAGATAAAGCTCAGCATGGCCCGGAGTGAGCAGGAAGTACTTGATGAGCTCCCAGCCCCAGTACTGCTGAAGTGCAGTAGCCTCTGAATTGACATGGTAGTAATGTCCGTAGTAGCAGCCTGCAACGTCCTTGACAGCATCCTTGAAGACAGGATAACCAACGACCATCCAATCGCCGCTGTTGTAGAAATCCGGGTTCTCGGAAAGGATTCTGGACTCCTGATAGAGACCGGTGTTTGCCATTGCGATGTCCAGGTTGTGCTTGTTGAAGAGCTTTCTGGGAGCGGTCATGGTTGAGTTACCGAGGTTCTCTCCGCTGGGTCCCCAGTTCTTCATGAATGTCAGAGCCTTGATCCAGGCTTCCTCATTCACACAGCCCTCTGTATCGGAAAGAGATCCGCCGAGCTGCTCGACCATCGGGACGAAGTAAGTGAGAGAATAGGAATATCTGAAGTCGAAACCTCTTCTTGTGATGATGTCACCGTCTCTGAGGACGATCTTCTTGGAAACCTCGACCATGTCTTCCCATGTCTTGGGGTAGTCTTTCTCGGGATCGAGTCCTGCGAGTCTGAAGACAGCCTTGTCGACATAGATACACCAGTTGGTCAGCTCAAGAGGAATACCATAGAAATCACCGTCCTGGTAGACAGCATCGATCATGCCGTCTGCATACTGGTTGCGCATATCATCGGCATTCTTGAATCCTACGACTTCATAGTCAACAGGAGCAACAAGACCGTTCTCGATATACTCGTGGGAGTTCTCAATCGGCAGGTTCCAGACTGTGGGGCCGTTGCCTGCAGCATAAGCTGTCTGCATATTCTGGCGAAGTCCCTCTGCGCCGTAACGTGCAACCTCGATCGTGACATTCGGATGAGCTGCCCTGAATTCGTCGAGCCACTTGTCCTCGAGTCTCTGTCTTGCTGCATCCTCATGTGTCCAGAAAACGATTGTGACCGGAGCAGTTTTGTCCAAAGTTTCTTTCTGTGCTTCCTGAGATCCCTGTGCGAACAGCGGAGTTACAAGAGCAAGAACCAAAAGCATTGCGATAAATACTTTCTTCATACTTTTCTCCTTTTAGTGTATAGGGGGAAAATCCCCTCTATCATTCAGTAAAGGTAATTATAAGTCCGATTCTGGCAGAAAACAACCAAATCTTTATTTTACTTGTGCTCGGCCTCGAACTTCTTCAGGAAGTCCACCAGTGCGACCACGCCTTCCTTCGGCATTGCATTGTAGATCGATGCTCTCAGGCCTCCGACGCTCTTGTGGCCCTTCAGGTTGTCATAGCCTGCAGCCTTTGTTGCGGCAACGACCTCTGCATCAAGCTCTGCGCTCTCGGTCACGAACGGGATGTTCATCAGCGAGCGGTCCTTTGCAACGACTGTTCCCTTGAACATCTTGCTCTGGTCCAGGAAGTCGTAGAAGACCTTTGCCTTGTCCTCGTTGATCTTAGCCATCGCCTTGAGGCCGCCGAGGCTCTTGAGGTACTTGAAGACCTTGCCGCAGCAGTAGATTGCCCAGCAGTTCGGGGTGTTGTACATGCTTCCGTTGTCGGCATGGGTCTTGTACTGCAGATAGATGGGCAGATTTGTCAGATCATCGCGGATGAGGTCCTCACGGATGATTACCACGACCATTCCGGCAGGTCCGACGTTCTTCTGGACGCCTGCATAGATGAGACCGTAGTCGGATACGTTGCATGGCCTTGAAAGGAACATCGAGCTCTGGTCCGAAACGAGGATATGGCCCTTGGTGTTGGGAAGCTTGTTCCATGTCACGCCATGGATGGTCTCGTTCTCGCAGATGTAGACGTAATCGGTATCCTCGGGGATGTCCAGATCCGAGCAATCGGGGATATATGTGTAGTTCTTGTCCTTGGAGGATGCGGCTACGATTACCTCACCTACCTTCTTGGCCTCTGCAATTGCCTTCTTTGACCATGCACCGGTCTCGATGTAGACCGCCTTGCCGTTCTTCATCAGATTCATCGGAATCATGGAGAACTGGAGCGTTGCACCGCCCTGGATGAACAGGACCTTGTAGTTGTCGGGGATGTTCATGAGCTCCCTGAGGTCCTTCTCTGCATCATCGATGATCTGCTGGTAGACCTTGGAGCGGTGGCTCATCTCCATGACACACATTCCGCTTCCACGGTAGTTCATCATCTCGTCTCTGATCTCTTCGAGAACAGGCTCCGGCATCATGGCAGGACCTGCAGAAAAATTGAACACACGACCGTATTTCATATGTACCCTCCACATATATTATTCAAGTGTCTTTACCTAAGCTTACACCTCACGGCCCATATGTGCAATAAAATTCAACTTACCCTGCTCTTCTTTAGATTTCCGCAAAAACAAAGCCGCAATATTGAGCAATTCCTCAATACGGCCGAAAGTTACAGCCCATGGGTTTAATCATTTCCCGATAAGGAATATACTCCTTCTCGGAGAAACGGATGAGCGCACTGAGAATCGGCAGAAGAAGGGAAATGGACATGACACAGGGACCCATCATGTCCCAGCTTGTCAGCTTTGCCCTACCGCTTCTTCTGGGCAGCATATTCCAGCAGCTCTACAACACGGTCGACACCTGGGTCGTAGGCAACTTCGTAGGCAAGAACTCCTTCTCCGCAGTCGGAACGCTGTCATCGGTCACCAATCTGGTCATAAGTTTCTTCATGGGCTTCTCCAGCGGCGCCAGCGTCATAATCTCACACTATTTCGGAGCAAAGGACGATGAGAACGTCAACCGCACCACCCATACCTTCGTGGCAGTCACGCTGATAATGTGCGTGGTGCTGACGGTACTGGGGATAGCACTCATCCCGCTTGTCCTTCTGATCATGAAATCCCCAGCCGAGGTCGCAGCCGAGCAGAGGATATACCTTCTTATCTACTTCAGCGGGCTTTCCGGACTTCTCATCTACAACATGGGCTCCGCCATCCTCAGAGCAATAGGCGATTCCACCCACCCCTTCCTGTTTCTGGTGGTATCGGCCTCTCTGAACATAGTACTGGACCTTGTCTTCGTCATCGTGTTCCACATGGGCACCGCCGGAGTCGCCTACGCCACCATAATCTCGCAGATGGTATCCGCCGTTCTGGTGATGTTCGTGCTATTCAGGACAAACACAAGCGTGCGCGTGAACGTCAGAAAGCTCAAGATCTACGGCTATATCCTCAAGAAGATATTCAGGGTGGGCCTTCCCTCTGCCCTGCAGATGTCCATCACGTGTTTCTCCAACATCTTCGTGCAGTCCTACATCAACCAGTTCGGAGCCGATGTCATGGGAGGCTGGACGGCCTACATCAAGGTCGACCAGCTGGTTCTCCTGCCGATGCAGAGCATCGCCCTGGCAACCCAGACCTTCGTAGGACAGAACCTCGGACTGATGCAGACCGAACGTGCGAGAAAGGGAGTGCGGGTTTCCCTTTACATCTCGCTGGTTTCCACTGCAGTGCTCATCGCGGCGGTAGTCCCGCTTGCAAAATACATTGTCGAAATCTTCGTCGGAACGGCCGAAACCGGTGTCATCCGTTACGGAACCATGTTCCTCACCTACCTTACGCTGGCATACCTTCTGCCGTGCTTCAACCAGATCTACGCCGGAGCCCTCAGGGGAGCCGGCAAGTCAAGCATCCCGATGATTGCAATGCTTGCCTCGTTCGTGTTCTTCAGACAGATCTACCTCTTCATAATGGCCAACTACATCAGCAACACGATCCTGCCCATAGCCATGGGTTATCCTGCGGGATGGCTGGTCTGCAGCGTGTCCCTGGGCATTGCCTACAAGATCTGTTTCACCGACGAGAAAATAAAAAAGAGTGCCCTCGTTTGAGAGCACTCGCTTGAAAATCAAACTGATTCTTTATTATTCGGCTATCGTGAATACCACAGGCTCGGTCCATGTATTGCCGTCTGCATCCGTTACCACAATATCGGCCTTCAATGTGTCGCCTGCATTTCCGGAAAGAGCGACGGTAAAGCTTCCGCTCTTCTCGAAACCAGCCATCAAGCTGTTGGTCGAAAGCTCGTCATTGGCAACGGTGACTGCCTCGGCGTTCTCCGGGACCAGCTTGATTGTCAGGCGGCCTGCATTCGCATTGCCCTGGTTCAGCAGGGAGAAGTTCAGCTTGAACGGAACTCCTGCAGGAACCGTCAGGTCCTTGTAGTGCTTTGCATAGACATCCAGGATCTTCACGCTCTTCCACTTTGCGGTGTAGGCGCAGCTCTCACCTTCTTCCAGAGCCTGACTTCCGTCTGCCTTCACTCCGAAAAGATCATACCAGCCGAGGAAGACATAGCTCTCATCCGGAGCTTCGAGCTCAGGAGCGTTGATCTCGGAACCATCCTCGAACACCTCCGTTCCCGTAATCGGGTCGGAGAAGAGAACGCCTGTCTTGTAGACTGCATAGAGAGTCTGGCTCTCGTACGGCATCACGATCTCCTCGCCTGCCTTATAGGCAACCTCATCGGTGGAAAGGCCCCAGCCGATGAACATTCCCCTGTTGGTCATGCCGTCATACATCTCGGGCAGCTGCACGAGGCTTCCCGGAGTTGCTGAGACGCTGTAGCTGTAGTTGAACAGGCTGTGCTCTGAACTCGAGCTCTTCGAGATGGTGAGTTTCGGTCTGTAGAAGGAGCTGTTTTCATAAAGCCATGCGGCAAACTCAGCCTTGGCGGTATCGTCCTTCTCATTGAGGATGCGGTTTACCAGGATATCGGTCTGTTCGGCTGTGATTCTCGGGGCTTCGAGGTTCCTCAGAAGGCCCTTGGCGTCGAAATAGTCGTCGGCGTTGCCTGCATTGTAGGCTTCGGCCATCTTGTCGTAGATGGACTGCTTCTTTGCGGCGTAGGTTTCAAGCTCGCCCTGGAAGGTTTCCATGACTGTCTGATAGGATGCCGTCGAAAGGTCCAGTGAACTGAATTCGACCTTCTTGTCGGCCTGCTCGCTTACAGACTGTGCGAAGGCGCAGCCGCACACGAGAACAAGAATCAAAAATGTGACAAACAATGTCTTTGAATTGTGTTTCATGTCGTTCACCTCTTGGCACTAATATACCTCAAGGCAAACGACATGACAAACGGGAATGGCCCAAACGACACAATTCTACATAAATGTAACTTTTTACTTTCCGGAAACTACTATTCCGTCGATCAGGGCATACGGAGCAACCATGCTTCCGTCTGCCAGAAGCTCCTTCGAGAGGGCCTTGATGTTCATCAGAGCCTTGCCGAGGTTGCCGTTGATCATGATTTCGGAAACGGCGCCTTTTATTTCTCCGTTCTCGATGTAGTAGCTGTTCTTGGCAACTCCGGAGAACTCACCGTTGGTAGAAGGCTGTCCGCCTGAGAATCCTCCGACGATCAGACCCTTCTTGACTGACTTGATCATGTCCTCGAGAGGAGTCTTTCCTCCATCGATGACATAGTCGCGGGAAGAGTTCTTTGATACAGGCTTTCTTGTCTTCTTGGCGGCATAGAGGCCGATGGTGAAGTTCTTCAGGATTCCCTTTTCGATGATCGGCAGGTCTTCGGTCTTGAAGCCGTCTCCGGTATAGCGCTCGCCGACGACAATGCGCTTGTCCTTTGACTTGAGAGCGAAGGTAAGCTTCTCGTCTGCGACCTGCTTGCCGATCTTCTTCTTCCAGAGGCTGGTTCCGTCGATCAGTACGCCGTCGGAGATGAAATTGCCCTGCACCATCATCAGGAACTCCGCAAAGAGCTCCGGAGTCATGATGACGGAACCCGTAAACTTGCCTGTCAGGGAAATCTGATTAAGCTGCTTCTGCGCGTTGTCCAGATGATAGCGGACATTGCCCATATCGATGAATCTCTGGTCCAGATCCTTGAGCACAACGCTGCAGTAGTCGAGGCTTGTGGTCTTGTCCCCTTCATGGCCTGCAAACTCGAGCATGAAGGCATATGCACCGGATGTATCCTCGAAGTCTACCCCGTTGGAGTTGTGGAAAAGCGAATGTGTCTTGATGTATTCGCCGATGACATTCATGATCTGGATCTTCGGATACTCTTTGCGGATATCACCCAGAAGCTCCTTGATTCTATCGAAGAACTTGTCGAAATCAGGTGTCAGACAACCCTGTCTGAACTTTGCGGCCTCCTGCTCGGGGGAGATATCGTGTGCAGGATCCTTGACTGCCGAATCTGCAGAAAGAGCTGCAGACTTTACCAATGCATCGATACCGGCATCCGAGAAATCGTTGCCGCGAACCACGCCGTTCTTTCCTGCCTTGTATGCGGAAACGACGGCGTTGTTGTCGAACAGTGTCCTGAGAAGCGAGAACTCGCCGTTTTCAGCGGACAATTCGCGTGTTTCCTTCGCAGTCAGGTTGTAGGAATACTTCTTGATCTTATTTGAGGCAAACTGTGCTTCAATCCTTGATGCTATCTTTCTTAGGTCTTTCATCTTCTGCCTCCTCACCTTCCGCCGATCATGATCTTACATCTGAGTTCCGGTCCGCCCAGACCGACCGGGATTCTCTGCTTCTTGCCGCAGAATCCGCTGGACTCCCATTTGACCTTGTCCGAGACCATATCGACCGTCTTGAGCATGTCGAATGCGATTCCGGTGACCGTCGTATCCAGGATAGCCCTGCCGAGCTTGCCCTTCTTGATCTCATAGCCCATGGTTACGCCGAACATGAACTCACCGGTCAGGTCAGCCTGTCCGTTGTTGGTATCAAACAGATAATAACCGTCATCGATTGAAGCGATCATGTCCTCCAGCTTGTCCTTGCCCGGCAGGATTGCAGTGTTCCTCATTCTGATGAGCGGCTCGTCGGAGAATTCCCATGCCCTTGCGTTTCCGGTGGGCTTGACTCCGAACTTCTCAGCGCTCTCGCGGTTGTGCATATAGCCCTTGAGAATTCCCTTCTTTATCAGAACCGCATCCTTTGCAATCTGTCCCTCATCATCCAGATAGACCGGAAGCGGAGCCTCGGTTCCATCCTCCTTGATGTTGGCATAGTCAATCATGGTGACCAGATCGGAAGCAACCTTCTTGTTGAGGTTGGGTCCTGCGACGGAGCCACCGAGGACAAGGTCCGCCTCGACGGTATGGCCTACGGCCTCATGGGCAAGCATTCCGCCCAGAAGTCCGCCCAGAATGACCTGCTTGTAACCGGCTTCGGCATGTACGCCTTCCGTTTTCTTCATGAGTTTCGTATGAAGCTCGTCGATTCCGGGGAACATCCATGTGATGTCCTTGAAATGATCCTCAAAGCTTCCCGATCCTCCGAACACCTTGTAAAGCTCCAGCGGAGCGTTGTCGGACTTGGAGAGGGCTGTCATCGTTACGTAGATGTAGCACCTGGGATTGGTGATATGTCCGTCGTATGCATCCGAGGTGTATAGGATCTTGTCCTGGGAATCCTCAGTGTACATCACCATGCGGCTGGCCAGATCCGGATACTTATTGACGATGTAGTCATCAATAGCCTTGCAGGTATCGATCAGCCTCTTCTGCTCGAAATCGATTATGGTCTTGTGCACGGGAACTATTCCCTTACCGTAAGACTGCTGTGCGGCGAGATTCTTCGGAGCGTGGCCGTGAAGGAAAAGGGCGTTCTGGGTTGCCGCCTTCAGAACCGCATCGGCTGCGGACTTGGAATACTCCGCCATTGAGGAGAACCCGTAGACTCCGTTCTTGCAGACACGGGCATTGACTCCCCTTGTCTCGCTTCTGGCATTGACCACCAGGTTGCCCTGAAGGAAACCGACTCTGCGGTTGCGGTTTTCCTGCCCCCTGAGAACGGTCTGTACTCCGTCCGCGAAAAGGCTTTTCTTTGTTTTCAAGATATCATACAACATTTGTTTCTCCTGTTGATTACCTGCTCATGCAGCTTTTCTGCCGCTTAATTCAACATAATAACATCTTTTCGTTTCGTCTACAAACAACCTATAATCTAATTATGAAAGTATTCGCACACAGAGGCTTCTCGGGAGCCTATCCCGAAAACACAATGCTGGCATTCCGCAAGGCCATCGAGGCCGGTGCCGACGGAATCGAACTTGACATCCACGAAAGCAGCGACGGCAAACTGGTCATAATCCACGACGAAAGCCTGATCCGCACGACAGGGGTCGACAAGCTGGTCTCCGACCTTACCCTGAAGGAACTGGTCCGCATCAAGGCCGCCAAGACCAAGGACGATGCCTTCGAGACTCCGATTCCCTCATTCGAGGAATTCTGCGATTTCATGGCAAGCAATGGCTCATTCATTACAAATGTGGAAATAAAAACAAATAACACCTGGTACCAGGACATCGAACGCAAGGCCATCGACATGGTCAGATCCTTCGGGCTCCAGGACAGGATAATCTTCTCTTCATTCAACTGGATTTCCGTCATGCGCGCAAAGCAGCTTGCCCCGGAAATCGAATGCGGCTTCCTCTATGAAGGCCAGAAGCACCTGCATCTGGCACCTCAGGCCCTGGAGGCAGGCATCCAGTATCTGCATCCCGACTATGCCCTTCTGGATGATGAAACCGTTGCCGAGTGCAAACGCTGCAACATCGGCCTGAATGTTTGGACGATCAACACGGAAGAGAGAATGCGTCAGCTGATGGCTTGGGACGTGAATACCGTCATCACAAACTATCCGGATATGTGCCTGCGGCTTCTCGGCCGCTGAGTTTCAGAGAAGAATCCCCTTTTCCGCCGGGTTCGGGTCTTCAAGTACCGACTCTACGGCATCGAGAAGGGAATCCTTATCATATTCCCAGTCAATCTCGATGTAGAAAGTGCCGTTTTCAAGACAGTCCTCCTTGAAGTCGGCACTGCATCGTACCAGGCGCTCCATATCAAGGGTATCGTTTGTCCTCTTCTCGACCGCCTGGCTGAATCTTCCGATTTCATCCATGTGGCTGCGGATGTAGGACTCGCTCATCACGATGAAAACTGCTCTGATATCTTTCAGTTCGTCCTCGGTGAAGCTCTGCTTCCACTCGACCGGGATATAGCAGCCTTCTAGGATCAGGTTGCGACCTGAAGCGATTGCCTGTTTGATGATCTGTGCCACGAACGGCCACATGCGGTGGCGCATCTGCACATCGTCCAGTGCAGCGCAATCCGAGATTTCGGCTTTCTGAAAAGCATTCTTCAGGAAATCCAAAGAGATGCATTCCCAGCCATGCCTTTCCACCAGCTTCTTTGCGACCATCGTCTTTCCCACGTGCGAGCTGCCGCCTATCAATACAACCATGTTTTCCTCCTCGGACATTCTGTCATGGCGGCCATTATCTTTGCAATGACCGGGTGGGATTTGAAAAATGGACAATTTTCTCAAATAATCCGATTTTTGTCCCAACTTCCATCAAAAAAGGGACAATTTTTTCTAATAATCTGTTTTTTGTCCCAAGTTCAGGCAAAGAAAGGACAATTTTTATTATTAATGCTTTTTTTGTCCTTTTTGTCCAAAGCCGATGATCTTCCATCCTTACCGGTATGGCAATTCACTGACGGATGAATTAAGAAACCATTCATCCTGCGGAAATTCGAATCAAATGGCTGACTCTAACTCGCATATTGTGTGATAATATTCGACCATGGATCACATAGATGAGCTCTTCGAAATCGCCACGCAGTGTGCAAGGCGCAACAGAAGCTTCTCGATAGCCACGATTGTAGGCGTACAGGGACGGACTCCGCGCAAGGACGGCCGCATGATTGTACTGCCGGACGGCAGCACCTGCGGAACAGTCGGGGGCGGAGCCGCCGAGCGTGAGATAAAGGAACTTGCCCTTGATGCCATGAAAGTCGGCAAGGGCCGCAGGGTCCAGATCCAGGTGAGGGAATACGGAATGCTTGATGTCTTCATAGATGTACCCATCCGCGGGCGCAAGGCCGTCATCTTCGGCACAGGCCACATCGCCAGATCGGTGGCCGAAGTCCTGTTTCATATAGGATTCGAAGTCTTCTTCATCGATAACTATGCAGTCGAGCATGGCTTTGACTGCCCTCAGAACATGACTCTGCTTCCTTCGGACAAGTTCCAAAGCATTGCAATCGACAGCAAGACTGCAATCATCTTCTCCAATCCCCAGGATAGGGACAAATACATAGAGGAAGTTCTCGAGACGGAAAGCCCCTACATAGGCGTGCTGTCATCCAAGCTCAGACCCACCATCGACAATCCCCGCATCCGCCAGCCCATAGGCCTGGACATCGGAGCGGAGACTCCCGAGGAAATTGCCATCAGCATAGCCGCCCAGATTCTGGCGGTCATGAACGGAAAAGAGTGAGCCCCGAACAGGCTCAGAATGCGCGTATCGGGCGGATCCTGTGTGCGTAGTCCCGCGTTCCGTAGGACTGCTGTCCTCCACCGTAGAACTGCTGTCTCCATGCATAATCCGCGCTGAAATCGGTCTCGCTGGATGACCAGTAGGAATCCTCGTCGAAATCTCCCAGATTGTTCTTGCACAGATTGACATACAGCAGATTCAGCTCATCCTTGCTGGGAAGAAACCAGTCATCGAAACCGTTGAATACCAGGTCATAGCACAGCTTTGAGGCATAAACCACCTTCTTCGCGCCCATGGTATAATAGGTTTTATCTCCCATTGCCTTAGCCAGCAGTTCGGTATTCTTCTTCCCTGCTCCGATTCCTGTACCCGTCAGTTCCTCAGCCTTACTATAGCTGCCCAAGGTCTCTTTTCCGTTCACGAACATATTATTGCTGCTGGCATCCTTCCTAAAGTAACCGAAGACCTGATAATACTCATCGGCATAATATTCATCGAAAGTCAGGTCGAGTGCTGGAACACCGTCAACAATCCAAAGGTCGGCAGGGGCGGCCTCGAGATATCTCCATCCATCCGAGTACTCGCCCTTGTCATAGAAGATGATTCCCCCTGCGGGACCTTCATCCCCGATCTTATAATCTACTGCGTACAATGATGCGCAAATGAACAACAGAATACAGAACAACAGTATAGATTTTTTCATCATTACCATCCTTTTCAAAACAAAACGCCACGACAAAAGCCGTGGCGCATTATCCCTTCAATGATCAATCTACAGGCCATTTGGGGAAAGTATGGATATCCTGAACCTCGAATATCACATACTCCTTTCCTTGAGCAAGCCATGTGTGCTTCAGACAGATGTTGTAGAAATCCTCTGAGTCTGCAATGTAATAGAGTTCGTCTGCATATCTGTAAACCGTACACTGCAGATCTGCTACAACTGCCTTCTGTGAAAGTTTCTCATACTTGCCGTTATACTCACTCAACAGCATCGGAGTGTACGGCTTAACCAGATCGGAGTAATGATAGAATATACCGCCTGCATAAGTTGCATTGTAGCCACCGCTCTGTGCATACGCATCAGAGAAAATATCTTCCCCGTCATACACCCAGTACACGACTGCATCATGCCAGTTTCTGGAGCCGTCCTCATCGTGATAGACACCGGTCTCAGGGCCGTACCATGCATCGGAATAGGCATCGGACTCATAATAGATGTAATCGGAAAGCTCATGAGTATATGGATCTTCGAACTGTACTCCCGGTCTTCTGTCCAAGGCTATCATGTCATATTGGGATTCCTGCATGTATCCTTTCGGCAATTCATCCCATCTCTTTGCCCAGACCTGATTGGCTTCACTGCCCTCACCATGGATCAATCCATACTCATAGAAGTAGGAAACTCCCCCTTCCTTGACCCCTACGCCGCCCTGAGGCTCTTCAATCAGAACGTAGTAATCCATAGCTTCAAGTGCAAGTGCGATTTCCTGAGCGGTATGTGAGGGCAAGGATGCAGTCCCCATCGTCCACTCCGCACCCTGTCCCGGATCCTGTCCCTGACCCTGTCCTTGGCCCTGACCTTGTCCGCCCTGGCCTCCCTGACCCTGACTGTTTCCGTTCTCGTCCAGAGCCTGGATTTCCTGAAGACACTGCTGGGCCTTCACGTTGTTGGGAGTTCCTTGGTCAAAGGTGATTGAATTATATCTTCCGTATGTAATGGTCATGGAACCGTTCGAGAGGTAAATCATCAACGACACCTTTGCAGTGGCATTGAAAGAGCCCGAAACAGTGACGTCTGCATCAAAGCTCACCCATTGTCCCTTCGGGTTGGAGAATGCCGCATTGGTAATGACAACCTTGATATGATCTCCGCCATCCGAACCTTCCACGGTCAATCCTGTTGCCGAAGCATTGGAAACGGAAAAATACTGACTGTACTGATTGTACATATTTACCGTTGCATTTCTTGATGCAGCATCCGCTGCTCCGCAGATTTCCGTAACCATGTCAACATATGAAGCTGCCATATCTGCCATTTCGGCGAAGTAGAAGATATCATCACCGTATTTGCTCTTGATTGTCTGCTCTGCAGAAGTCAGTTCGGAACCATTTCCGCCACCTCCGCCTCCGGAGTTTCCGCCCGGTTCACCGCTACATGCCACGAATGCAAACAGCATCACGAGTATCAGAGAGAACGTTATTAGTTTCTTCATGCAACACCCCTTGTTACTAAACTGAGTATGTTTAATTATTTGTTTATCGGGGTGTATTCATGTATGGGCCATATGGCTACTTATCCGCTTCCGACGGCCCATTTTGCTATTCTGCAGGGCTGTTTTCCTTCAGTTTCAGAATCTTGACCACCAGCTCCTGCCTGGTCTTGACGCCCAGCTTGGAATAAACACTGGCAATATGTTTCTTGACCGTTGACTCGGAGATGCACAGCTGGTCGGCAACTTCCTTCCTGCTCTTCTCGGTCAGATAAAGGTTCATTACCTCGAGTTCCCTGTCGGAAAGGATCTTTTCCAGGTCTGCCATGGAACCGGCTTCGGCAGTGCTCGGTTTGGACTCGCTCATTTTTCCGTTCATGATGAAGACAAAAACTGCAAGCAGGATCACAAGGCCCATAGCGATGAAGCCGTAAATCAAACCATGCGTCTTCGCAGGAGGTTCCGGGGTCTTGGCGGACTCTATGATTTTGATAAGTTCATTCTCCTTCAGGGCAGGACTCCCCGGTTCGAAGGTGCATCCGTTGAGAACAACGTAGCTTTCTGCATCGAAATTGGTTTCTCCCTTCTCGGCAAAGACACAGATTTCATCAGGGCTTTGATTGCCTATAAATGAACAATTATCAGCAGAAAGTCCGAGGAATGACGAAATCAGGACACTGATTGCGCTTCCCTTTTCTCTTGCCGTGTTCTGTTCGAATCTGCTTTCCGAAACCGTGGTGGAACAGTTCTGCAATCTCAGGGCGCCGCCTTCCGTGAGGCTTATGTTGCTTTTGAAAGTACAGCCCTCGATCTCAACCAGAGAGGCATCGGCAAACAGGACGGCTCCGCTTTCAGCGATATTCTTCTCGAACACACAGTTCTCGATCTTGAGCCCGACATTCCGGGAAAAACCCGAGAGATAGATGGCAGCGCCGCGCCTTGCGATGTTGTTCACGAAGGAGCATCCGGAAAAGGACAGTTTCAGGCTGTTCGGTTGAGCATTCTCGCTTGAGTAGATCGCATAGACGGTTCCGTACTGGTTCCTGTATCCGGCGAAAGAACAATTGCTGAACGATACACTTGCATTTCCGTTGAAGAACATTGCAGCCTGCGTCTTGAGCGGATTCGAGAGATCCGGCATGTTGTCGGGGTCGCTCTTCTCCTGCGCGGCCCTGCCCCGGAAATCAACTCCGTTTATGGCTACTTCTATGCTCCCGGACGTTCCGGAAACGGCAAAGGTTGCATCAGTGAATACTGCATTTGTCCCATCAGGTTTTGCTGCTTCAATAGTTATAGACTTGTTCAGGACAATGATTCCGAACGGTGACGGCTGGAAAACGATGTCACCTACATAGATGGTATCCCCGGGCTTTGCCGCCTGAAGGGCGAGGAGGAAATCCTCCCTCGTCACCACCGGATCCGATGCCGAAACTGCCGTCAGACAGCACAGAGAAACCAAAACTGTAATTAACAATACTTCCCACCGCTTCATACCTGCCAGTATAGTGCATGCACATCCATATTGCAAAACAATGTATGGAGATGTCCAAGCCCGATAATACCACCGACTGCAACCGAAATCTTGCATGCCGGCATTCTCCGTATAATTGTTCCTTATAACGTCATAAGCGCTTCTTTCAACCAAGTCTATTTTTTTTCCAACCAAACCCCCGTAACCCATAACAAATCCAAATAAACCCATCAGAACAAATGATTTGACTGCTGATTTTTTTCTTACATAGAATAGATTTAACTTTATTGAGAGAGTTGATGGGATGTCATTGGACAACAAAGAACTATTCGAAGAAACCCCGATTTTAAAGGCATTGCTGAGACTGGCAATACCGACCGTGATGGGTCAGATCATCCTCGTAATATACAATATGGCGGATACGTTTTTCATAAGCCTTACCAACAGCAATGTAAAAATAACCGCCGTTACTGTCTGCATGCCCGCCTTCATGTTCCTGACAGCCGTATCGAATCTGTTCGGAATCGGTGGCTCAAGCGTCATTTCACGGGCCTTGGGCAAAATGAACACAGACAGAGCAAGATACACCAGCGCCTTCTCCTTCTGGGGCTGTGTTCTGGCGGCCTCCGTGTACGTTCTCCTTATATTGTTATTAATAGATCCGGTCGTGAATTTTCTGGGCGGTTCATACCACAGGGAGGTTCATTCCCTTGCAAGAACATATATAATCATCACCATTGTCATCGGAGGCGTTTTCACTTCAATGAATGTTCTGATGTCACATCTTATAAGATCGGTAGGTATGGCAATCTATGCCTCTACGGGAGTGATTCTCGGCGGAGTACTGAACATTCTCCTCGACCCGCTTTTCATGTTTGTGATAATGCCCGAAGGATATGAGGTACAGGGAGCGGCAGCAGCTACCGCAATATCAAACTTCATCTCATTCCTGTTCTTCCTGATTGTATTCCTGGCACACAGCAGAAAAGGGACACCGGTCAGCATGAAGCTGACAAAGGAATCATTCAAATGGGAAATACCCAAGAAGGTTCTCGGTGCAGGACTTCCTGCATGCGTGATGACATTTGCCGAAAACCTTTCATATGCGATACTGGACAATCTCCTGTCCGTATCAGGAACTGCTGTTCAGGCAGGAATCGGAGTCGCAAAGAAAATCAACATGCTTTCCCACTCCATCGTCAGAGGCATTACACAGGGAGCCCTTCCGCTGATCGGCTACAACTACTCTGCGGGAAAGAGGCTCAGGACAAGAAACATCGTCCGAACCGTAGGATTCCTTTCCACATCGGTGGCCGGATTGGCAACACTGCTGATGTTCTTCTTCGCAAGGTTTGTAGTCGGACTGTTCCTCAAATCCGGCGATCCTGCCATGGATTACGGAGTATTGTTCCTCAGAATACTTTGTATCGGAGCCCCGTTCTCCGCCCTGGCATATACTTTCATATCCTTCTTCCAGGCTGTCGGGCACGGGGGACAGTCGCTCCTGCTGGCATTGCTCAGGAAAGGCATCCTTGACATTCCGATGATGCTTATCCTGATTAACTTCTTCTCCTTCTACGGGCCGGTATATGCCACGCCTGTCGTAGATATCATCTGTTCGGTAGTTGCCGTAATCCTTTTCTGTTCTTTTTCTTCAAGGCATCTGTCTAAAAACAAGAACCGAAAGGTATATAATCCAGTAAAAGGCTGTTATGAATTGGAGATGACAAATGGAGTTTATTGATCTGAAGGCAATCTCACTGCTGAAAGTTGCGGAATTCGGGAACTTCTCGAAAGCGGCAAGAGAGCTGTGCCTCTCGCAACCCGCCATCAGCAACCATATCAAGACATTGGAAGACGAACTCGGATTCAAAATCTTCGAAAGAACCTCAGCGGGCATTCATCCCACGAAGAAAGGTGCGATTGTAATCAACTATCTATCCCAAATGAATGCAATCGCGAACAACCTCAAGCAGGCAATTGCCTCTGATAAATTGTCCACGACATCGCTTTGTGTCGGAATCACCCATACCGTCGAAAGCAGCATGGTTGTCGATGCAATAGCAAAATATCTGAACAACAGTTCCCCGGATGTTTCAATCAGGATTATTTCCGGAACCTCAAAATCCCTTTACAGGTTGCTGAAAAACAAAGAGGTGGACTTCGTCATCATGGAGGGCATTTATGATGATCCCGACATCAAAACCGTGATGCTCGGAACAGACAGCCTGGTTCTTGTTACGTCTCCCATGAACCCGCTCTCTGCCAGAAGTACCGTCACACTGGATGAGATGAGGGCTGAAAACCTAATAATGAGACTCCCTGATTCGAATACCATGAAGACCTTCACCAGGGCTCTCAAGGAAAGGAATTGCTCTCTGAGCGATTTCAACATCATACTTGAAATAGACAATATCGCCACCATAAAGGATCTGATAAGAAGGAATTTCGGAGTTTCGATACTTGCAAAGAGCGTGTGCCTTGATGAAGTCCGCAAGGGAAAACTTGCAGTGCTCAACATTGAGAATGTAAGCATGGTCAGGGAAATGAATCTGGTATATCCGAAGGATTTCGAATACCCGGAGGCAATCGAAGGGATTGTAAGGTGTTACAACGAGTTTTGAAAAGATGTGCGAGAACTACAATGGGAGCTGTTTTCTTCTCCACCACTGCAGAGGAGACAGAGGATACTGTTCCCGCTATTGCGAAGACACATTCAAGCCTCTTGCAGATTACGACGCCCAATCATGTTCATTTTTCGTTGAGCCTGCCACCGAAGAATCCCCAAACAGTTGCTCAGGACATGGAAAAACGGAAAAACCTCAACTGTTGTTGATTAAATCGGGGGAAAATGATATATAAGTGTCTTGGAAGAAACGGGGCTGTAGCTCACCTGGCTAGAGCGATTGAATGGCATTCAATAGGTAGTCGGTTCGATCCCGATCAGCTCCACTAAACGGACTCTTTCAACGGAGTCCGTTTTTTTTATCCAACAACTGAACCCAAGAGGAAAAATCGATACAACCTTAATAGGCAGGCTGATGAAGGAACTCCATTACAGCCCCTATGCTGTTCTTGCACACTTTCAGAATGAAGGCTGGCCTACTGACACACGCATCTGCGAGAAAACGCTCTACAGCTATGTCTACGAAGGTCTGATTCCCGATGTT
>JAFUXI010000042.1 GCA_017470995.1 Spirochaetales bacterium | reverse complement strand
AGAACCTCTGCGGTCCGTTCCCACAGGTCAAGTTCATGACAACCGGCGGTATCAGCATGGCAAATATCGCACAGTATCAGGCCTGCAAGCATGTAGTTGCAGTAGGCGGTTCCTGGATGGCCAAGGCCGATGCCATCGATGCCGAGAAATGGGACGAGATCACCGCAAAGTGCGCTGAAGCCGTTGAGGCCATGAAGCGCTGAGGTCAACGATGGAACTCGGTGCAGCAGGAAGAGCCCTTTGCCTTCTGGAGACGCTCTCACGTGTCAGGTCTGCGAATCTGGAGACCCTCTCCCGAGAAGCCGATCTCCCGAAGGCTACGGCGCTTCGTCTCCTGACGACTCTTGTCGAGCATGGTTATGTCTCCAGGGACAGCTCTGACCAGTACAGCCTGACCCTGAAGATGTTTACCGTCGGCTCCAGGGCATTGGGAAGCGTTGAACTTCTGGATGTCGCAAATCCTGTGGCTGGAAGGCTCAGGGACAAGACCGGGGAGACCGTTCACATCGGTATTTTGGAAGAAAATCGTGCAGTATACGTTCTCAAGAGGGAAAGCCTGTACACGATCAGAATGAACTCAAGGGTCGGAAGGAGTATTCCGCTCTACTGCTCTGCAATCGGAAAGTGCCTTCTTGCATCGATGACGAATGAAAAGATCAGGGCAATTGTCAAAGACCAGGGGCTCAAACGCTATACCTCAAAGACAATCTGCAACATTGAAGATCTTCTTTCCGAAGTTGAAAATGTGCGCAGCCAGGGTTATGCTTTTGATGATGAGGAGCACGAGGAGGGAGTCTTCTGTGTTGCCGCCCCGATTAAGGACACATACGGGGACACCGTTGCTGCAATGAGCCTATCCACCCCGACCTTCAGGTTGGATCGGACGCAAATAGACGCAATAGTGAAAAATGTGTGCGCCAGTTGTAATGAAATATCCACTATACTCGGATATATAAGCGAATAAAAAGGAGCGAAAGAAGCTATGGATAATTATCTTACTGAACAGTTTTCCTTAAAGGGAAGGTTAGCCTGGATTACAGGCGCTGTTTATGGAATCGGATTTGCAATCGCCACTGCATTTGCCAAGGCCGGTTGCAGCATCGCAGTCAATACAAACAACCCCGAGCAGCTTGAGAAGGGACTTCAGGCTTACAAGGATGCCGGAATCACGGATGTCAGAGGTTATCTCAGCGACGTCACCAAGGAGGATGAGGTCAAGGCAACCGTTGCTGCAATCGAGAAGGATTTCGGCAGAAAGATCGATATCCTCGTGAACAACGCAGGTATCATCAAGAGAATCCCCATGATCGAGATGTCGGCCGAGGATTTCAGAAAGGTCATCGATATCGACCTCAACGGTCCGTTCATCTGCTCCAAGGCAGTAATTCCCGGCATGATCGAGATGGGTCACGGCAAGATCATCAACATCTGCTCCATGATGAGTGAGCTCGGACGTGAGACAGTCAGCGCCTATGCTGCTGCAAAGGGCGGTCTGAAGATGCTTACCCGCAACATCTGCTCCGAGTACGGAGAGCACAACATCCAGTGCAACGGAATCGGGCCCGGATATATCGCCACACCGCAGACAGCTCCTCTCAGGGAGAGACAGCCCGACGGTTCAAGACATCCGTTCGACCAGTTCATCGTTGCCAAGACACCGGCAGCAAGGTGGGGCACTCCCGAGGACCTTCAGGGACCGGCCCTGTTCCTGGCTTCCCACGCCAGTGATTTCGTCAACGGCCATATCCTGTATGTTGACGGCGGAATCCTTGCTTATATCGGAAAGCAGCCCTGACCTAAGTCGGGTTGATTGGGAAAAAGCGGTTGTCTATAATAGGGCGACCGCTTTCTTTTTTTGGAGTTGCAGATGAGATATCTTTCTTACGAATCAGAGGGAAAAAGGGGATACGGAATCCTCGTTGACAATAAGGTCTACCCCATAAAGGCAAACGAACCTGATCTGGATACCTATATCCTGAGAGACAGGCTTTTCACGGAGGATGAGATAACTTCTGCCTCAGAGCCGATTGATATCAAGGACGTTTCTCTCCTCAGTCCCTTTACAAGGGATATGAACATGCTCTGCGTAGGGCTCAACTACTGGAGTCATGCCGACGAGTTCAGCCGGACAATGAAGACTTCGGTCCAGAACGACGAGTCAATCTACTTCATAAAAAGGGTTCATGACTGCATAGGAGACGCCCAGGCTCTCAGATCAAGGCTTGATCTGGATCCCAAGTGTGACTACGAGACTGAGCTCGGAGTAATAATAGGGAAGGAAATGGCTCCAGGGTCCGATGTGGATGAGTCAGTTATCTTCGGCTTCACCATCATCAATGACTACACGTCCCGAGGCTTTCAGAACAAGTACAAGCAGTGGTCCCTTGGAAAGAGCATAGACACCTACTGCGGCATGGGACCCGTAATTGTGACTCTGGATGAGTTCGAGAATCCATTTGACCTCTGCATCAGGGGCTACAAAAACGGAAGGCTTGTCCAGGATTCAAGGACAAGCCTTCTTAGAAGACCGATATTCGAAATCATCAGGGATCTCAACCAGGGCATGACGCTCCATAGGGGAGACGTCATTGCCACAGGTACCCCTGCAGGTGTTGCAGTAGGCAAGAACGATCCGGATGCATTCCTGAAGCCCGGCGATATCTTCCGATGCGAGATCGAAGGAATCGGAAAGCTTGAGAATCCGGTGCTCTGACCTCAGATATCAGATCGAGACATCACCGTCGGTACAGTGAACCTTGCAGGATGCATTGACACCATCGCTCCACTTTGTAGTCTTATATACTGCTGCCCACTGGGCAATTGTCCCGCCGAATGTAATGCCGTTGAGGTGAAGGTATTCACAGTTTTTGAAGGCATTGCTGCCGATTGATGTCAAGCTTGCCGGGAGTGTCACGCTTTCAAGGGCAGTACAACCGGAGAATGTGTTTGCAACGATTGTCTTCACACCGTCCGGAATTACGATGTTTGTGATCCATTTGCAATTCATGAAGGCGTTGCCTCCGATTGCATTGACTGTATCGGGGATTGTAACTTCCGTAATCAGGTTTCCACCGCTGAGCATATTGCCCTGAATTTCAGTACGCCCTGACTTGAATATGATATGGGCAGGGGTTCTGGCGAAGATGTCAGCACACATGTCAGGAGCAGCATTGACTCCTATTGTGACTTCAGTCAGGTTGCTGCAGTCGGCAAACACACCCCAACCAAGCGCGGTGACGGAATCCGGGATGATTACGGAAGTAAGGCCGTCACAATTATAGAAGCAATAATTGCCAAGTCTAGTGACTGTGTCCGGAATTGCCAGCGATGTTATCGCGCTGCAACTATGGAAGGCCCCGCCTCCGATTTCAGTCACGCCGGTCTTGATTGTCAGTGCTCCACGGGCGGACGGATATTCAAGCAACACGGTCTTGCCTTTATTGTAGAGCGCACCATCCTCTGAACTGTAGTTCGGATTCGATCCGTCAACAACGATTTCAAGGCTGTGGCATCCGTTAAAGGCTCCTTCTCCGATGCCTGTTACGGAGGAGGCTATCGTGATTCTTCCGAGATTCTGACAATAGCTGAAAGCATAAGGTGCGATTGAAGTCAATGAGTCCGATGTTATTACCTGTGTTACATACGGATTTTCGGAGAATGCAGACTCTCCGATTTCAGTCACGCCATCAGGGATGGTGATCGAACCTCCCTTGTTCAGAGATGAAATCAGCTTTGTCCCGTCCTTGCTGAGAAGCATTCCGTTTTCAACTTTGTACTCCGGGTTGCCGGATGCGATGCTGACTTCTACCGTGCTTTCACACCCGCTGAGCAACATGCTTGAGATGTCGGTTACGGATGCCGGAATCGAGAGAGATGTAACATCGGTGCATTTTTCAAATATGTAGCTTCCGATTGTTGTGACAGAATCAGGCAGGACAATTCCCGTAAGCTCTGTCAGACCATAGAATGCATCATCTTCGATTCCTGTTACGGGATTTCCTTCGATGGATGACGGGATTATCCAGTTTCCGGTGATGATTTCACATCTTTCCAGTTCGTCATTCCATATGCAGGCAAGAATCCCTTCATCTAGTCTGAAGAATTCATCATAGCTTGCCGCCTCGCTTATCTCATCGCCGCATGCACAGACCTTGTACCTCACGGGGCTGCCCTCGACCTGCCTGTACTTCCAGTAATCGGGATAGCTGTGGACATGGGAATGTGCAATCGTTTCGGTTCGGGTCTTTCCGCAGACAGTACAGGTATAGGTTTTTATTCCATCCTCGAACTCCGTAGCCTCTTTCGTTACGACTCCTCCATCCCAGGTGTGTGCAGCCTTGCCTGACTGAACCGGGTGTCCGCAGGTTGAGGCGTGCCAGTGGTTTGTCTCGTCCGATGACCAAGCCTCGGAGAATGTATGCTCATCGACAAGGGCAGGGAGGACCGTATCCTTCGTCTGACCGCAGACGGTACAGGTGAAGCGCTTGATTCCTGTTGTCGTGTGGGTCGGAGCGGTCGTTACTTCTCCGTCATTCCAGGTATGTGAGGTCTTTCCTTCTATGACCGCATGTCCGCATGTTGCTTCATGCCAATGGTAGTCGGCATCCTTTGACCATGTCTCTGAGAAGGTATGGGCTGAGGCGTCCATCGGAATGACTTCGGTTCTTGTTTTTCCGCAGACAGTACATGTGTACTTTCTCACACCATCTGTCGTGTGTGTGGCGGGAGTAATGACTGTGCCATCGTCCCAGCTGTGATCGCCCTCAGCGGATTTCACATCATGCCCGCATGTTGCTGAATGCCAATGCTTGGTCTCGTCGGTTGTCCATTCCTCGCTGAAGGTGTGGGCGTCATCAGCCATCGGGATGGTCTCGGTCCAGGTTCTTCCGCAAACCTCACATGTGTATGTTTTTACACCGTTGGCAGTATGTGTTGCCGGGGTAGTGACAACTCCTTCATCATCGCCGTGATAGCCTTCAGAAGACTTTACGTCATGACCGCAGGTCGCTGCATGCCAATGGGTGAAGTCATCGTAGGCCCATTCCTCGCTGAAGGTGTGGGCATCTTCTGCCATCGGTATGACTTCGTCTCTGGTTGTTCCGCAGACCGTACATGTGTATGTCATGATGCCGTCTGTAGTGTGTGTTGCCGGAGTTGTGGCTACGCCTTCATCCCAGCTGTGCGGGGCCAAGCCGCTTGTGACATCATGGCCGCATGTGGCTTCATGCCAGTGATTGGTTGTGTCATAGGTCCATTCGGCAGCATATGTATGGTTGTTGACGAGGGCAGGAAGCTCTGTAACCTTCCTCTCTCCGCAGATTGTACAGATTCTTGTATCAATACCTGTGGAGGTGTGGGTGGGGTTGAATGATTCTTCCGGTACAATCTGCCACGAATGGGTGCAGACAAACGGAATGACTTCAGTCTTGGTTTTTCCGCACACCGTGCAGGTGAAGGTCATGGTTCCTTCTTTCGTCGTTGTTGCAGGCTCGGTTACCTCTCCTTCATTCCAATCATGCTCTGCCTTATCGGCCACATCGCTGTGACCGCATGTTGCAGCATGCCAATGGTAGGTTTCGTCAGAACTCCAGGTTTCACTGAATGTGTGCTGGTGCTCAGGTTCGTTCTTGCATCCGACTGTTGCTGCAAGGACAAGAATCAGAGCCAATACGACAATTGTTATACTTTTTCTGGTCATGTTTTCACCTCACATGTGGGTTTTATGGTGACATAATAACATTCTTTGTAAAGAAACTGGGGATAAAGTTAATAAAATTTACTAAAGGCGAGACGGGACTCGCGCCCTCCGGATGAGACGGGACTCGCCTTACGCCTCCCGGATGAATATGCCGGAGACGGGACTCGCGCCCTCCGGCGCCCGCCTTCGTCGAAACGCAATGCGCCTGCGTTTCTCCTCGTTTCGAGTCCCGATGT
>JAFUXI010000041.1 GCA_017470995.1 Spirochaetales bacterium | reverse complement strand
AGTCTCGCCCTTGAGGGTCTGATAGACACCCGCCTTCTTGACTGCGCCGTCCAGACTGACGATGGTGTCTGCCTTGACGAAGCGGACGACACATCCCGGAGCAAGAAGAGGATTGTCCTTCTCCGATCCGTTGCGCAGTGCGTCGAAGAGATCATAGGTCTGACTGCTTCCATCACGGAAGGAGACTTCAACTTCTCTGGTTGATGCATAGCTGCTGACATAGGGAGCAAGGTCGGACAGTCTCGAGAGTCCCCAGACGGTTACGTTCTGGGAATAGATGACCTCTCCCGTGATTCTCACGGAGAAGACTCCGCAACTTGTCAGTTTCAACTGTGGAGAGGAATAGGTGTAATACTTGGAGATGATATCTTCGACTTTATCCTTGAACTCCTTAAATGTCATGCCGTATGCATCGATGACTTCGATGGCCGGGATAGCGACTCTGCAGTCATTATCGGCCTGAAGAACCAATGTTATGAGGTTCTTTCCGTCCGAATAAGTCAGGGAGAATGTGTCTCCGGGAGTAACCGGATACTCTGAATCACCGATTGCACGCAGGACCGAGTCCAACGGGATGGCGGTAGTTGTCTGGAATAATCCGAGCTGTGAGCTGTAGGAATAATCGACTGTCTGCGGATTGGATGACTGCAGGAACAGACCATCGGCAAAAGCAAACGGCAATGTAAATGCAATCAGAATCACTGAAATGAGAATTGCTCTTCTCTTCAACATAGCGATAAATACCTCGCAGGGTGTTGTTACAAGGGCACCAAAGCCCGTGTACATCATAAAGTGAAAAAAAACTATTGTCTATATAATAGGAAAAATTTGATTTTACTAAAATTTATATACTACAAAAGCCTTAGTTTTACCCATATCGGCAGATGATCCGATATTCCCTTCAACAGCCTCCGGTCCCACGCAAACGGCTTCCCGTCCGCAGTCTTTTGGAAGCTTCCGAACAGAACCCCCGCCTCCGAAAAGTCCCAGCCGGTCCCGTCCCTGCCAGACAATGATACCAGAATATTGTCATAGCACCGCCAGCTTCCGTCATACCAATAGGAGCCTCCAGGCAAGACCGATACCCCAAAGTCCCGCCAGAAGCAATACCACTTTCCCCTTTCGAATCCCCCGCTGCAAGGCAACGGGCCCTCCGGAGAAAGCGCAGGACCGTTCCAGCATTCCTCGTTCAGATCTCCGCAGACAAGCACCAGCGCCCCGGGATTCTCCGCCTCAAGGCTTTTGGCTATCTGCCCTGCAACCGAGGCAGCCACAAGCCTGTCCTGCTCCGTATCCGAAACTCCTCCCACATTGCTCTTGAGATGACAGGCCAGCACGAAGACCTTTCCGCCTGCGGTATCGAATCCCACTTCCAGTATCGGCCTCAGGCCCTCGCCGACCGCATGCACATGGGCGCCGGAGATTGGCAGAGAGCTTGCCACGGCAATCTGGATCGGCAAGTCAGGCTCTTGGGTACAGGCAAACCAACAAAGGCCTAGTTTTATCATATCATTTGATTTTATCAATTCATCAACTACATTCGGGCCTTCGATTTCATTCAGAACCAGAATATAGTCTCCACTCTGCGGAAGGGATGAGAGTACCTTCCTCGCATTGGAAAGCCTGCTCTCGTAGAGGCTTTGGCTCCAGCCCGAGGAAGACCTGTACTCCTCATACTCATTGCCGTTTTCTTCTGCATCGAAGAGGTTCTGCATGTTCCAGGTCGCCACACAAAGGCTCTTTTCATGCTCCAGGGAACCCTGGGCATTACAGGACGAAAGTAGCATGGATGCAGCACAGAAAAGAATGAAAAGTTTCCTCATATCTCCTATAACGGAAAAACTGCAGTTTTCATTAGAAATTCCGAGGCGTTTTCAGAAACTTTTTCATCTTTTTTTCGAAGAGAATGCAAGGTTGTAATTATGCCCATTTGTTGTTATTTTAGAACCATGAGAAACGAAGACAACAACGCAAAGAACGACCAGGCCAAGGACGGTCTGTACGAGAAGATACTCAAGACCAGATCCATTCTCCTTTCCGGAGAGATCAACAAGGACAGCGCAGACAAGTTCATCAAGGACCTTCTGGTGCTAGAAGCCGAGAGCAATGACCCGGTCAAGGTCTTCATCAACTCACCCGGCGGCGATGTGGACGCGGGATTTGCAATCTACGACATGGTCCGCTTCGTGTCCTGCCCGGTCATCATGATCGGCATGGGCTTGATTGCCAGCGCCGCAAGCCTGATTCTTCTTGCAGTTCCTGCAGAGCGCAGGGTCGGACTTCCCAATTCTTCCTATCTTATTCATCAGCCTCTGAGCGAGATGAAGGGCAATGCCACGGATATCGAGATTCATGCAATGCAGCTCGAGAAGATCAAGGCAAAGCTCAACAGGATAATCTCAGAAGCCACGGGAACAGACCTCGAGGCAGTTGCTGCCGATACGGACAGGGACCATTGGCTTGATGCCGAGCAGGCAGTTGCATACGGGCTCATCAGCAGGATTGTCCCCTCCAGGGACGAGCTGTAAAGCAGAATATGAAATGCGCATCAGTTGCCATCATCGGCAGACCCTCGTCAGGAAAATCGACCCTTCTCAACACGATCTGTGAAAGCAAGGTCTCAATCACCTCGCCCACCCCGCATACCACACGCAATGCAATCCGCGGAATCTATACCGACAGCCGCGGCCAGCTGATATTCACGGACACCCCGGGCTTCCACATCTCCGAGAAGAAATTCCAAAAACGCATGCAGGACATTGCAACATCCTCCCTTGAGGAGACCGATGCCGTTCTGTACCTTCTGGACGCCACAAGAAAACCCGGCAGCGAGGAGGATGCTATAACCTACATGCTCAGCGGTCTTTCGGTACCGGTGGTCTGCTGCATCAACAAAAAGGACATCCTCTCCGACAGCCAGATTCATGATGCCGAGCAGTACCTGAAAAAGAGCATGCCGGGCCGCGTGATCCTTGTTGCATCGGCAAAGGCGGATGACGGCGTGGACGAGATTCTCATCGAGCTTTTCAAGCACGCTCCGGAAGGTGAACTTCTCTATGATCAGGACACATGGACAGACCAGAACCTCGAGTTCCGCATCTCCGAAATCATCCGCGAGAAGGCCATGAATTCGGTTACCGAAGAGATTCCCTATGCCATCATGGTTGAGGTCTCGGACCTCGAGTACAACGCCGAAGAAGGCAAGGTCTGGGTGCGCGCATTCATCACGGTCGAGCGTGAGAGCCAGAAAGGAATAATGGTCGGAAAAGGCGGAGAGAATATAAAAAAGATTCGCATAGCATCGTTTAAGGATATCAAAAAGATATTCCCCGGCTCCAAACTGGAGCTTGATCTGCGTGTGCGGGTAAACCCCAAATGGAAGAGCAACGACATGATTCTGTCAAAGGTTTTCAAGGACACCCAGAACTGAGATGAAGAAGCTTTTCCTTGTCTTCGCATTGGTACTATCTCTGATTTTTGTCTCATGTTCCCAAGATGACAGGATATCCAGGGAAAGCTATGACATAATGTATGCACATCTTTCCCAGATGTGGGCGCAGAGCCTTGCGCACACTGATGCCGAAACCGCTTTTTTCGGAGATTCCAGAGTCGCGGGTGCCGACTGGTATTCGGCCTATCCGGAGGAAAAGGTAATCAATCTCGGAGTCGGCGGAGACAAGATCGGCAATCTGATTACAAGACTGGATCAGGTAAAAACCTTGGCAGAAAGCGGGAACCTGAAAAGGTGTTTTGTTGCCATCGGCGGCAACGACTGTCTGAGTTCAAAGTTCAATTCAGACAAATTCAAAGAAGAATATGACAGCCTGCTTGCACAGCTGTCGGAGCTTGGAATCACGGTCTATGTGAACACCATTGCAGGGGTCACTTCAGAAGACACGCCTGTGTCGGCAAATGACGCAAAGAAGGCCAATTCAAAAATAGAGCAGGCCAACGCCATCATCAGAGAACTTGCCGCAAATCATGACGTGGTCTGCATAGAAATAGCCGCCCTCATGGATAACGAGGACGGCTCACTCAAAGGCTCACTCAAAAAGGAATATGCAAGTTCGGACGGAGTTCACTTCTCCGAAGAGGGAAACCAGATCTGGTTCGATACCCTCCGTCCGTATTTCGAATGATCAGTATCTTGAAAGGATCTCCACTACCCTGTCCTTGCCAAGAGTGTTCATGAAACCTGCAAGCTTGGGACCCTTCTCCTTGCCGATGAGTGCAAGGTAGGTAGCCGTAAACAGAACGGTGTTCTCCACTCCTGCCTCGGCAGCTGCATCGTAGATCAGCTGCGAGAGCTCCTTCTCGTCTTCGCCGTTCCAGGAAGCGACCTTGGCGCAGAGAGCGCGAACGGCCTTAAGAGAAGCCTCGTCAAGGCTGACCTTGGGGGTATCGGCCTTGGCTACCGAGAAGCGGAAGTCCTCCGGTGAGAAGGTGGTGATCCATGTCCATGCGCAGCGGCAGCGGGTCCTGAGGCGCTCGACCTGGTCCTCAAGGACATCGGGAAGCGATGCGATGACGGCGTCGATGTCTCCGCTGTAGACCTGAAGCAGGTTGCACAGATGTCTGAACGGAATCTGATAGCCCGGAGTCTTGGGGACGTCGCCGACCTGTGAGAGCTCGTAGACGCGCTTTTCCATGGCAAGCTTCTTCTCGTTGCACGGAAGAAGTCCGAAGTAGCGGCGCTCGCAGTTGTCGTAGTCCTCGTAGAGCTTGAGGACATCGAGGTCGAATGAGATTGCGAACTCGGTGTTGGGTCTTGTGGAGGCAAACAGGAATCTGGTGAGCTCGGGGGTGTAGACCTCAAGAACATCGCCCAGGGAAACGACCTCTCCGCTTGAGGAAGAGATCTTTCCGCCACGGCCCTTGATGGAGATGAAGTCGTACTGGAAGGATACCGGGGCATGACCGCCGAAGAACTCGACTATCTGCTTGGAAGTATCGAAGCTTCCGCCCTTGGAGTGGTGGTCCTTGCCTGCAGGCTCGAAGTCAACGCCTTCCTGAACCCAGCGCATGGGCCAGTCTACTCTCCAGTGGAGCTTGGCATAGGGGGTTGTCCTCAGGTCGATGGTCTCTTCCTTGTTCAGGTCATTGTCGCGGTATGTGATGCCGTACTCGCCGTCCCAGGAGAGGATTGTGGTATTGTCCTTGTCAGTGAAAGAGCTGAAGACTGCAATCGGCCACCAGGAGTCATCCAGGGGCTCGGTGCGGTACTGGTTCAGTACTTCGATGATCTGTGGCTTGATTTCAAGGGCCTTCTTCATGGCTTCCGCATACATGCTGCTTCTGTAGCGCTGTGCCTGATAGAGGTACTCGGGATAGACTCCGACGATCGGAAGCTTCTCCTCTACATCGAGCTCGTTTCCGCGGGCATAATTGTCTGCCCTGCCGGTGGTATCGGGAACCAATGTGATCGGCTTTCTCAGATAGGTCTCGAGAAGCTCGGGCTGAGGCATGTTCTTGGGAACCTTCCTGAAGACATCGTAGTCGTCCCATGAATAGATGAAGCGCACGTTCTTGCCCTTCTGTCTGAGAGCCTTCACGACGAGGTCTACAGAGATGATTTCCCTGAAGTTACCGATGTGGACCGTTCCTGACGGTGTGATTCCTGATGCGCAGGTGTAGAGGGCCTTATCCCCCTTCTCCCTGATGATCTTGTCGGCGTATATATCCGCCCAGTGTACTGAATTCTGCTGTTCCATAGCCTTGTATTATATTAATCCTCGCACTTTAATCAATCTTCAGAGCTGATTGTACTTCTTTGCGTTGCCCCTGGCCTTCTCGACCGGGTACTTGGCCTCGTTCTTGTCCATCTTGGCATTGATGATCTCGTCGGCATCGAGCTTGAGCTTGTCGAGCATGTCGATGCAGTAGACCATCACGTCTGCAAGTTCCTCCTTTACGGCCTGGAGATCGTAGTTCTCATCGGACCACTGGAAGCATTCCAGAAGCTCGCCGGCCTCGATGGAGATGGATTTTGCCAGATTGGCAGGTGTGTGGAACTGGTCCCAGTCGCGGTCCTCGGTGAATTTCAGGATTCTGTCTATGGTCTGCTGTTTCATATTCGCCCCTTTTCTGATGTTACCCAATTATGACCGACAACGGAGAGGATGGCAACATCGACAAATTGTTACATCCTGGCAAAAACATAACTTGCAATGGAATCCGAGGTGTCCGAGAATGAAATTGCGTACAAATTACGGATAGATAAAGTTCCGTGCGTACAAATCAAACAGGGGGAAAACATATGAGTGAGAAAGTAAGGAAAAACCTCATTCTGCTCTGCATAGGTCTTTGCGTGATCCTTTGCAGCAGCTTCTTCGCCAGCATGCTTCAGAGTGCAGGCTTCACGGTCAAGGTAACCGACCTGCGCAATGAAACGAATTCGGGCAAGATCGAAATCGACGGCAAGAGCGTCAACGTCTCCGGCAAGGTCGTCAGCGGCATTCTCTTCGTTCCGAAGAAAGCCAGCGAGACCAACAAGAGACCTGCAGTCGTTCTTACCCACGGCTATCTCAACAACAGGGAGCTTCAGCTCCAGAATGCTATTGAGCTTGCAAGACGCGGCTTCGTGGTCCTGACAATCGACCGTGAAGGTCATGGAAACTACCCGAACTCCGGAACCCAGAATGCAATGATGGCAACCGCAGGTCTCTACGACAGTGCAAAGTATGTCTACAACCTGCCCTATGTCGACCAGAGCAGGATCGGTATCTCCGGTCACTCCATGGGCGGTATGACAACCGCATCGGTTCTTTCTGCAGACAGCAAGGGAACCTTCGATGACAGCGGCAAGGCCACAGGCAACGGACTGCACATCATCAGCGCAGGTCTGCTTCAGGGCTACAGCTCCTTCTCAGGCGCAGGTGCAAACGTTTCTGTCGGTAACCTCAAGGCCAACGACGACGAGTTCTTCTACACCGGCAGAGATTACGAAGGCAACAGGACAATCGCCCGCCAGTACCTCACATCCACAGGTGCAGCAAACTTTGTCGGAGCCAAGTTCGATGGCCCGATCAACGTAGTCAATGATGGAATATACATCAATGGTGTCCTTACAGACATTCAGGAAGGAACCCAGGCTCCTGCTCCGTTCAGAGTTGTCTACGAGAACAACGAGATTCATCCGCTGAACCACTTCTCCAGAAAGAGCGCTAAGGATGTGGTCAACTTCTTCTATACAGCCTTCGGAACTCCCGCAGGCGCGAAGTACATCAAGAGCTCCAACCAGACCTGGTGGATCAAGGAGGCATTCTCCTTCATCGGCCTGATTGCAATCTTCTTCTGCATCTTCCCTGCAGCAGCACTTCTGCTCGAGCTTCCTGTCTTCAGGAGCCTCAAGAGAGACGAGTCCCTGCCTCTTGCCAAGAGAGAGGTCAAGGGCATCTACGGCTGGATCATGTATCTCTGCCCTGCAATCATCTGCACTCTGTTCTCCGGATTCTCCATCCAGAAGATGAACAGCCTCGGCGGACAGTGGTTTCCGAAGAACAACCTCTACCCGCAGGACACCACGGGCTGGGTCAGCATGTGGGCGGTAGTCTGCGGACTGTTCGCACTCGGTGTGATCCTTGTCTTCTGGCTTGTCGACTACATTGCAAAGAAGATCAGAAAGAAGGACGAGCTGGTGGTCAACCCGTTCGAGGTCGGCTACATGAAGGGCGGCCTGCTTGACTTCATCAAGACCGCACTGCTGGGCACCATCATCGTTGTCGGAATGTACGCAATCCTCTACTGCACATGGGGAATCTTCAAGGTCGACTTCAGGATCTGGACACTCGACATGAAGGTCTTCGACATCCCGAAGATGCTCCCGACAATGCTCCGCTACACCCGGATCTTCGCCATCTTCTATCTGATCAACGGCTTCACGAACCAGAGCTACAGCGCAAAGAACCTGCCCGAGTGGCTGACCATCGCCATCAACGCATTCTTCAACGTAGCCGGTATCTTCCTCGTGATGATGATCCAGTACGGCACATTCAAGTCCACCGGAGTCCTCTGGCAGAGCGGCATGGCCCTCGGCTACATCGTTCTGTTCCCGATTGTCCCGATTCTCATCATCGCCGCAATCATCTCCAGAAACCTCTACAAGAAGACCGGAACCGTCTGGCTCGGAGCATTCATCAATGCCCTTCTGTTCACCGTCATGACAGTCGCCAACACTGCAGCATCGTTCTCATACGTGCTGGCCTGATTCAGACCGATACCGTTAATCCCACCAAAGGCTGCTGCTTTGTGCGGCAGCCTTCTTTCTTTGCTAAAACCCAGATTTTAATCCTTTTACACCTGACTCAACCCTAGGTTGAGCGGAAATACAACCGATGGTATGATGAAACCAACCGATGGTACGTTCACTTTTGCCTGCATTCGGGGCTAGTTTTAAGCCAGGAGGTTCGACATGACAGAGACATTCGGACAGAGATTTTCAAGATTCAGAAAAGCCAAGGGCTTCACACAGGATGACATTGCAAACAAGGTGAATGTCAGTTCGCAGGCAGTCTCCAAGTGGGAGAACGACATCAACATGCCGGACGTAGGCATTCTTCTTAATCTGGGAGATATCCTGGGAGTAACCACGGACGAGCTTCTGGGCAAAGAGAATCCGGTTCCCGCAAAGTACGAGCCGGAAATCGTTCAGAAGGACTTCTCCAAGCTCATGCTCAGAGTCATCGTAGACTCACATGAAGGCGATAAGATACGTGTCAATCTTCCGCTTCAGATAGTCAAGATCGCAATCGAAGCAGGCGCGGCCCCGGCAATGACCGTAAACGGCGAAGGAAAGGTTGCCGATGCAATGGCATCGATAGACTGGAAGCAGGTCTACTCTCTAATCGAGCAGGGCCTTCTCGGCGAGATCGTCACGGTCGATTCAGCTGACGGCGACAAAGTAAGGATAGTCGTGGAATGAGAATCAGCATAGATGCTCCCAGAGATAACGACAAGCGGTTCCGGTTGTTCCTACCGGTTCCGCTCTGGATTGCCAGACTCCGTTTCATCTGGCGTTTTCTGCCGGAAGAAAGCAGACAGTATGCACCCGTCGCCGCCGAACTGGTCAGGGCCTTGAAGAAGTATAAGCGCGAGAACGGATCATGGAACCTTGTCGAGGTGGATTCCCGGGACACCCACATGGAGATAAGGATATGAATTCATTTTGATTATGAATTGCCGGCAATGATTATTCGGGTTGAATTCATTCCCAGCGTGTACTCGTTTCCGATACTTGAGGCAATGCCCCGAAGCATGCGGACATTCTCCATGCTGTCCCCTTCGGCATCCGAAAGCGGATCGAATACGGATCCCAGACAACGGAAATCAATCACCACACTCCCCTTGTCCAGCCTGACCAGGATGTCCATATATGCCTTATGGTCTTTCTTTCCCGTGATGTAGACGGCCATCTCCTCTACAGCAAGGGCGGCAAGGACCGCATTGCGTCCGACAATTCCGTTCCGTTCGCAGGCTTCCTGCATCTTCTCACTGATTCCCGTAATCGAAGCAGGATCATCCCCGATGGTAACATCCATGATCAACGCAGAGTCTTCCTCGTTCTCGAACAGAAGCAATCCTCTGTAGTGATTATCGGAATGTGCGACCATGATACTGTTGCGTATTATCACGAAGGCCAGAATCAGTACCGCTGTAGTCGGGAATGCCCACCAAAGTCCTGCGATTCCGAAAATGCGGCTCATCAGCCAGGCAACCGGAACAATGACTCCGAAGCTGTCCAAGGCACTGATAAGCAAGGCATAACCCGCAAATCCTACAATCTTCAGATATCGGAAATATAGAATGACCGCACTTCTCAGGAACAGCATCAGAGAATAAACCCGCAATGCCTGAACCGCAACCGGCAGTTCCGATGCATCCCTTATGTTGTAGATAGCTGCGACCTGATTGGAAAACACGACCAGGATCAATGTTGAAAAAGCCGCTACCGTAATCTGCCATTTCAATGCAGTCCTGAGGACGGAAGCTTCCCCGGAATAATCCCGTTGGCCATGCAGCAGGGACATTATCGGGATTGACGAACCCATAATTGAACCGAGGAAAATGGAGACCATTGAGTTTGCCTGAATGCAGAGTGATAACGCTACGATGCCCGCTGTTCCCGACAGTCCGGAAGCCAGAGCATTGCAGACTGCAAACTGCAGAGAGAAACCGATCTGGGTAACCGCATCGGGCCCACCCTGTTCCATGACTTGTTTAAGAAGTGAAAAAGACGCACCGATTTTTCGGGATGCATATATATGAATCTTCTTGCCCAGAAGCAGGAACACAATGACAGCCAGTCCGACCAGATAGCCGGTCAGCGTAGCCCAGGCCGCTCCTTCCACCCCCATTCCGAATCCACGGATAAAGACAACGTCCATAACAATGTTCACGACATTGGCCACCACATTGACCGTCATGCTGTATCCCGGATAGCCTGCCGATGGCAATACCGTCGTAAAGGTCAGTATCGCGGTAAGAAACGGAGCAGACAGCAACAGTACGCGGAAGTAGGCATCGAACTGTTCAAGAAGATCCGTACTCCTGCACAGAAGCCGGGAGATGGGGTTGAAGAACAGCAATCCGCCGAAAAGAATGATCAGTCCGACTGCCAAAGCAACGACAATGGAAACTGTCATGCTTTTTCCGGCACTTTCATGATCTCTCTTGCCAAGGAAAACAGCATACACGGTTGCCGCTCCGTTTCCGAGCAAACAGTAGACTGCAGCATAGACAAGCATCAAGGGCATTCCGAGGTTTATGATTGCCATTGCTTTGCTGCCCAGCATGTTGGAAACCAGCATGCTGTCCAGAAACTCACTCAGCGAGAGAGCAGCACATGATGCCATCGTCGGAAACAGATAGTGCATGAGTTTTTTTCTCAGTATCAGATCCGATCTTGAAAACCTGGTCTCCATCGTTAATTCTCCACGGAAGCCAGCCTGGTGGCAAGGGCATCATCTATGTAGTTGATTCCAGTCGAAATGTATTCACAAATGACAATGCTTTGTTTCATATACTCATGTCTCCGCAATTACGGCTCCGAACGGAGCAAGCGACAGCTTTGCAATCTTGAAGAACTGCTTGCCGAAAGGAATACCGATTATGGTCAGGCAGAGGATGCACCCCCAGATGAAATTGCAGATTGCCAGCTCAAGTCCGCTGATGAAACCGCCGAGTATGAACCAAAGAATATTACCGATAAGCCTCATGCCTAAATTTTGGAGAGCCTCGGTTTACTTGTCAAGCCAAACTGAATCCGCATTTTCATAATGCAAAATGAAATTTTTCTTGACATATCAAGTTTTTTTGTCCAAAACAAAATTAGACCATTTTCCAAGGAGAAAACTATGTGGAAAACACCTCTGGCATTTTATGGCCCCGTTCATTTTGCTGCAATCGGAACAATGCTTGTCTTTCTTGCAGCCGGCATCGTTCTCGGAATCAAGGCAAAAGGAAACAGCAAAAGCAGAGACAAGGCGATGACAATCCTCGGATTCGTATTCATCGCACTTGAAGCCTTCAAGATCATCTTCAGAATCAAGGTAAATGAGGGTGTGGACATGACGCTGATCTCTTTCCAGATCTGCTCCATCCCGATGTACCTACTTCCGTTCATCTACTTCATGAAGGAAGGCAAGCTCAAGCAGGCCTTCGTCGGCTATGTCTCTTTCCAGAGCTTCACCTCTGCGTTCTTCTATTTCGTTAAGCCTGCAGCTGCAATCAACACCGCATACGTCGCCATCACGGTGCAGTCCATTCTCTGGCACTCCCTGATGGTCTGCAGCGGAGTATATGCAATGATTGCCTACGGCCTTCTCACAAAGGAAGGGTTCAGGACCTTCATCTACAGCTACATCCTGTGGGTCATCACTGCAGCGATTGCAGTGATCCTCAACATCATCCTCATCAAGGCAGTACCCGGAACTCCGGTCAATCTGTTCTACATTGCCCCGAATTCGACGTTCAAGTATCCGATACTTAGCATCCTGTTCAAGGAGCCGAAGCCCTACCCGCTCTTCCTGATTGCATACCTCATCTACTACTTCATCGGAGGCTTCGCAGTCTACGGAATCAGCTTCGGTATCAGGACTCTGGCTACAAGGAAAAAAGCCTGATCATAAGTCTCTTGACTAAATTCCCCATAACGTGTAAGTTACTTTCTGCACACAAAACGCGGCTATGGTGGAATTTGGTAGACACGCTAGCTTGAGGTGCTAGTGGGAGAAATCTTGTGCTGGTTCAAGTCCAGTTGGCCGCAACCTTGAACAATGACTTTAATACAAAGTCAAAACGAAAAAGCAGTCCGAAAGGGCTGCTTTTAGTGTTTCTAGGGCTTGAGTGCCCGATTTCCGGGCTCTCGCAATATTTGGCTCTCGCAATATTTTGGTGGGATTTTTTAAAATAAAAAAGTGGTTTTTCCGGCTCTCGCAATATTTTGGTGGGATTTTTTAAAATAAAAAGTGGTTTTTCCTTTATAATTTTTGTCACCACAACAAAATCCTAAAGGAGGAAAACCACTTCCATGGATCAGTATATCAGAACCCCACTTTATTTGCCACATTTAAAGGTCAGAAGCTTGACTTTTTCGGATAGCCAATTACACTAAGCTTGACAGAGCCTACCACGCATAAGGCAGAAATGCACTGCGGACCATGGTAGGACTTTTTGCAATGACCTGGAAAAAAGACAATTTCGTTGCTACCGGTTCTGCAACTTATACTATTTCCGAAGGCGGAGATTTGGCACGCATGCGTTCCAAATCTAAACTGGACTCATTTTTGCACTCTAATAAGCGTTAATGATGAGGATGGCGGGATTATCGGGTAATGATAAAGAATCAACTCACAGGAATTGCTCTGCTGGTCCCTCAACTAGAGGTGAGGTTTTTTATTGACGGCAGAAGGAAAAGCATATATGTTATAGATAGCTGGTTTCCAGCTTGGGCTGGTCGAAAGACCCGGGTCCATCTTATGGCGGGTAAGACACCCGCTTTTCTTATTTATGAGGCTGCATGAAAGAACTGAGCGTTTTCATAGATGAGTCCGGAGATTTCGGAGATTGCAAGCTTCATTCTTCGTAATACATCATCTCAATGGTTTTTCATGATCAGTCAGTAGATATTCAACCTCAGATAAGAAAACTTGAAGAAAACCTTTCATATATAGGTTATCCACATCACTGCACACACATCGGACCGATAATCCGGAATGAACACGAATACAGACGTGATACCTTAGAGAACAGACAGAAGATACTCAAGAATACGGTTTCGTTTTTCAGGCACTTGGACGTTCAGGTAGCAACTGTTTTCATCGATAAGAAAGATGTCTCAGATGCAGTTGATGCAACCGGAAGGCTGTCAAAAGGTATTTCCGCTTTCATCAAAACCCATTATTCCTTCTTTCATCAGTTTGACAAGGTAAAAGTCTATTACGACAACGGTCAGGTTGAAGTAAGCAAGATACTGTCATCCATATTTAACGCGCTTCTTGAAAATGTCGAATTCAAAAAAGTCTTTCCGTCTGATTACAGACTGTTTCAGGTTGCTGATTTGGTATGCACTCTTCAGCTTCTTGAACTGAAAGACAAGAAGCATGAACTGTCAGATTCGGAAAAATTGTTTTTCACAGACGAAAGGACATTGAGGAAAAACTATCTGAAAGTCCTCGAATACAAGCGATTCAATTATTAGACGTCAAAACAACTCAGACATCATGATGGCT
>JAFUXI010000040.1 GCA_017470995.1 Spirochaetales bacterium | reverse complement strand
GACAGTACGCTGCTCGACGTGACGCGTTACACGGTAAGCGGAACGGGTCCGAACGGAAAGACCTTCACAAGGAGTGCAGACAGCAGTTCCGTGGAGATAGAGGGTCTGACCATAGGGGAGTGGACTGTCACGGCAAAAGGTCTGAACAGGGAGGGAACGGAGCTGGTCTCCGGCACCAAGACCTTCCGGCTCACATCGACGGCAACGCCTCAGACAATCATTCTCGACACGCTCATAGGAACCGGTTCGTTCAGTTTTTCATTGGACTGGTCCCTGTGTGATGTCGCCAGTCCTGCCATGGAGGTGTACCTGACAGGTCCGGATATGAAATCCGATGAGGTTCCCCTAGATGTAACCCTGAATACCCAGACAAAGACGGCAACATTATCCGAAACCCTGTCTGCGGGTTCCTATAAGGTCAGGGTGCTTCTCAAGGACGGTTCTCAGCTTGTTGCAGGACTTGTCGAGGCAATAAGGATTTCGAACGGAACAAGCACCACCGGCTCACATACGTTTCACTTCAACGAGCTGGGGCCAACAACGCTGATGTACTTCGCCGATGCCACCGGAACACCGATCAGGGGAACCCTTTCTGCTTCCGGAAATCCCGAGACGTTCCTCGACGGTCTGCAGTACTCATTCGCGTTCTCATTTACCGAACCGGGCAATGTCTCCACCGAAGGTCTATCCCTGGACTGGTACTATGACGGCAACCTCGAGAGATCCGATACTTCCCTCACGAGTTCGGGCAGTACTCTGACAAAGGTTGTCGGACACGGGGTTCACAGAATCGATGCCGTCGTCTACAACAAGCTGCTTGGAAGCACGGGTTCGGCCGCCTACACATTCACCGTGGTGCCCAACGGTTCCACCGGCGAAATGGCTCTTCTGAATGCCGATGCCGCAAATGCTCTGGATTCCATCGACAGCAGTACTATCATTTCCCCGCTTCCGGGCGGCAAGTTCCTTGTCACCAGTCCGGACAGTGCCAAGATGTACATCTGCGGAATCTCATCCAATGCCCTTCAGGTCCTCAAGACCTACAATGCATCGAATTTCGGGTGGATAGGGAGCATCAAGCATGTCTTCTCCGATGATGAAATGCCTTATGTCATCATCACGGACAATTACAGCGGAACGGAGAATTTCACCGCCTTGAAGTTCAATGCAGGTGCAAATACCCTGGAGGAGATTTCCGGAATGAGATTCCAGGGCAGAATCCCCAGTTACGGCATTCCGTTCACGAACTTCACCGCTGCGGCGTTCAATGCCACGGCAGGTTTCGTGACCCTGTCCGATGCAGGTTCCTACGGATACGATTATGTGCTTAAAGTTGCAAACGGTACTCTTTCTACCGCGGGAACGGTCAGAAAGAAGAACAGCACCTACTACAATGTGTCCGACATGGATTACTCGCCCAACGGACTGTACCATGTTTCGACCGGTCTTGCGTCTGCCAAGTTCATCTCGTCTTCGGTTACGGATCTGGGGTCATTGTCCCAGCTGACGGAGTCGGAGGCTTCTTCCAGCCCGATGTCCATGATCCGCTATGTCAACAACCAGACGGTAATCGGCGCCAATTCCCTCGGCCTTACCAGTTACAAGGTGGTCCCGGGTTCTGCATATACCAAATACAAGACGATCGGCATGTCCGTGAAGGATCTTGAAGCAGACGGCGAGAACTACTTCTATGTTGCGGACAACAGCAGAAGGATTGTCAGCTTCTCGGTATCCGGATTCGAGGTGACGCAGCTGGGGGCTACAGAGCTTGAGGCAGCAATCAGAAGCATCTGCCTCAGCGGCGGTTACCTTGCCGTGCTGACATCGCAGAACGATATTGCCCTGTTCCAGGCAATCGAGTGAGGTCCCCATGAGAAAGACGCTGATTATGGCCATTATAATCTGCGTTGTCCTTCCTGCCGGAGTGTTCTGCTCCGGCAAGATGGGCTTTGGCGCGGACCTTGCATCGGTTCAGGATATCTTCTTGGGACAGAATAGCTATCAGATTTCTTTGGACTTCAGAACGATGGTCTCTGATGAATTTCAGATAAGAATCCCTCTATCAGCTACATTTATTAGGACATCGTTTATGATTGAGGGAGCTCTGATGCTTGTCTATTACCCATGGCAGACAGGCCCGTTTCTGGGCCTCTCGGTCTTTCAGATGGGCTTTACCTGTCAGTGCCCTGATCTTGAAAACCTCGTGAATCTGAATGAGGTTCAGATAGGTTGGACCTTCGAGTTCGGGCCGGGGCTGTTCGTTGAACCGAGTCTGGTTGTCCGGGACCCGTCCGGTACGTTCTCGGACGAGTATTCGCGTCTTAAGGGGGCTTTCCCCTGTTACACGACATTCCGGGGAAAGCTTTCCTTCGGGTGGTATTTCTGGAGGTGAATATGTTCAGATCACTGAGGCTTCTTTCCCGCAGGACGAGATGGGAGCATCTTTTCAATACGGCCGTGTGTGCCCTGGTTCTTCTGTGCTTTCTTGCATGCAATGCCGACTTCAAACCTTCCTTCAAGGCATCTATTACCGATGCAAGCATGAAATCCCGCGTTTCCCATGTAATCGATGCGCAGATAGACAATGTGAAGGAATACCTGGACGAGGATCTGCAGGCTGAGATAGACGGCACATCCAGGGGCTCCGGCGGCAGGCTAAGCGGATCGGAAATCGTCGACCGGACTTTGGGCGAAGCCGCAGGCAGGGACTATCTGGACTTCTGCTATGCGGTGGACTATACGCATTCGACCGGAGATGTGAATGCAGTCATGGATACCGCAAAGAGCGTTCTTCCGGAGAAGGACTACAACGAGCTTGTTGAAAGAACCGGGGAAGTGGAAAAATCCATAATGCTCAAGGGTGAAGATATTGCCAGGGGAATACCTCTCAACCAGCAGGCTGCCTTCTACAAAGACCTCAAGATTCTTGTCACCAGGGCAATCGTTCTCCTTGTAGCCGGGGTGGTCTATGCCTGCATCCCGACCGTTGTTTTCTGGGGAAAGGTGAGCGCAGCCTGTGCCATTTCCGTTGGGGCAGGGCTTGTCGCCATATCGATAATGTCGCTCTATGAATACTTCCGTTTCGGCACGGGCGAGGGGCAGACCTTCGAAGAATGGTTCAAGAGTCTTCTGTCCATCCCTCAGGCGGATTTCGCCCTGACAACCGCTGTCACTGCCATAACCGAATCCATGGGGGTCTCTCCTGTCGTGACCGGAATAATCATCTGTGTCTTTGCCCTGTACAACATAGTCGACCTTACCAGAACCATGATCAAAACCTATAACTTCGATGCTTGACATACGTAATATTACGTATTAAATTAGGATTAGCTCTATGTTGAGGGAGTCTGAAATGCGATATGTTTTTCCTGCTGTATTCGAGCCATCGGATGAAGGTGGATTTGTAGTATCTGTACCGGATATCGAGGGCTGTTTCACTGAAGGCGAGACTTTGGCAGAAGCGATGTTTATGGCTCAGGATGCTTTGGCGATGATGCTGGTTTATCATGAAGACAACAATAAGGCCATCCCAGATCCGACCCCTTTGAATGGGGTGAAGGCATCAGACGGCAGTATTGTCTCTCTTGTATTGGCGGATACGGATCAATGGCGACGAACCTTTGACAACAAGGCAGTAAAGAAAACCCTTTCAATACCTTCTTGGCTCAACGCAAAGGCTTCAAGAGCCGGTATGAACTTCTCGCAAGTTCTGCAGGAGGCATTGATTTCAAAACTGACATAATCTCAGATTCTGAATGGTATCGGGCTAAGAACGTGTAGGCGAAGCCTGCGGTAGCCTTGATGCCGAAGGAGTCGAGTTTCTCGGAAGGAACGGGGCGAAGTGATGGATGAATTCAAAAACAAGGCATATGAGCTTCTGAAAGAGTGGAAGGGCACTGACTATGTGTTCGGTGTGGATTGTCTGGACAAGGCCGGACAGGTTATCTCCTCAGTCGGCAGAAAGGTCCTTCTGGTGGCAAATACCCGTCACATGAAGGATACGGTGGACGAGGTTCTGCAATCTGTTTCCGAGTCCGGAATTGAGGTTGTGACAGGTGGTCCCGTGCCCGGAGCCCGCCCCAATTCCCCCAAGGATGATGTCTACAGAATCACGACATACATATTGCAGTTCAGACCGGACTGTGTGGTTGCGGTTGGAGGCGGTTCTACCATTGATGTGTGCAAGGCTGCTGTTGTCCTATCTGCGTTGGGGTCTGCAGTCACACCGGAAGTTGACCATTACTTCGGAACCGGCATCGTATCAACGTGTCTGGCCTCAACCGGACGGAAGATGCTTCCCCTGGTGGCCATAGAGACTTCCGCATCTTCCGGAAGTCATCTGACCAAGTATGCCAATGTTACCGATGTCATCGAGGGGCAGAAGAAGATCATAGTGGATCAGGCTGTTGTTCCGGTTCGCCAGATTTTTGACTACAAGGCCACATGCTCGATGCCCGCATCCGTGACCATGGACGGAGCTCTTGATGCCCTTTCTCATACGATAGAGGTCTTCTGGGGTGCAAAGGAAGAGAACTACGACATCACGCGCAAGATCTGCGAGACCGCTGTAGCTCTTGTTACGGGCTATGCCAAAAGAGCCGTCGACAATCCCGATGACATAGAGGCAAGGGAGGCCCTTGGCCTTGCGACTGACCTCGGAGGCTATGCAATCATGATAGGCGGAACATCGGGAGGACATCTGACCTCGTTCTCCCTGGTAGACTGCACAACCCATGGCACGGCCTGCGGGTTGATGAATCCGTACTATGCCGTCTTCTATTCCAAGGCGATCCAAAGGCAGCTGAAGGAAATGCTTTCCTTCTTCGGCAAGGATGATTCGGGCCTCTCCGGCAGAGAACTTGCCGTGGCCGTGGCTACAGCCATGATGGATTTCAGCCGTTCGATCGGAGCTCCGACCAAACTCACCGATATCCGCGGATTTGACCATGACGTGCATGTCCCGAGGGCGGTGAAGGCAGCAAAGGACCCGTCCTTGAAGATGAAACTCCAGAACATGCCGGTGCCAATGACTGCCGATGATGTGGATGAGTACATGACGGGGATACTTGAAGCTGCCTGTACCGGAGATCTGAGCCTGATAAAGGAAATGTAGACATATGCCATAATCGACAACGTGCCGTTCATGTTTACATTCTAAAAACTATAGTCTTGATTTGATATTCGACTGAGCAGCCTCGATTCCTTCGCAGATCAGCGTTTCAAGCCTGTCCTTTGACTCATCGAACGGGTAATCGTTGTCCTTCCACCAGCGGCAGATCATCTCCATTCCCTTCATGAGGTCATACTCGGGCTGCCATGCCGGGACCGATGTGCGGAAGTTGCTGCAGTCGAAGATTCCGAAGTACTTCTTCTCCAGCTGAAGATGGCCGAAGAGGGCGCTGTCTATGGCGTTGAGCATCTCGGACGGGGCATGGATGATCCTCGGACTTTTGCCCAGTATCTCTCCGACCGTGGTATAGAGGTCATCCCAGATATTCACGAAACCCGATGTTATGTGAAAGGTCTTTCCGTAGACTGCCGGATTGTTGAGACTCATGACATAGGCTTTTGCAAGATCGGGCGAGAATGTGAATGTCCACGGATTTGTGCCGTCACCCATCATCAGAAGGGGTTTGCCATCCGTTATCCTTCGGGCGATATTGGCATTCTGCCTGAGTATTCCGATGTTGGAGCATCCGACTCCGAAGGTGAGGGAAGGCCGGATTATCGTTATCTTAGCCTGGGTAGGACGGGACTTGAGGAATCGTTCCATATTGGCTTTCTCGAAGCCGTAGGGGAAGGTGTTGTCCGTCCTGAGTGTGGCGGTATCCTCGAAAATTGGGATGCTTCTGGGCGGAACATCGTAGACTGCACAACTGGATGTGAAGATGATGTGCCCCGTCCTGCCGTCTACGGCTTCCAGCGTGGTTCGTGCGTCCACGGCATTGAAGCTGATCATGTCGATGACTGCATCGAATTCAAGATTCCTGAGCTTTTCCTTCAGCTCGCCCGGAACCCTGCGGTCCCCGTAGATTACCCCTTTTGCCATGCTGGTATCGGCATCCTTTCTCTGCCCCCGGTTGAAGAGGTAGACTTCGTGGCCTGCCTGTGCTGCCTGACGTGTGATTTCCCTGCTGATGTTGCCTGTGCCGCCGATGATCAGAATTCTCATGATGTTCCCCCTGAAATCAGTATAGCATACACAAAACGGACCGTGCTGCACGACAATTGACCTTCTCTCCGTTTAAATGGTACTTTCTACTTACGACAAGATTCTTTTGGGGGACTGATTTCAGATGAAGGTACTTGTTTTAGGTTCAGGAGCCAAAGATCACGCCATAGCATGGTGGTTCTCAAGGAGCAGACTCATCGAGGGCCTGTACATGGCGCCGAGCAATCCCGGGACATCCGGTTTTGCCGTCAATCTTCCGGATGTCAATCCCTCCGACAAGGAACAGGTGCTTGCAGCATGCAAGGCCAACGGAATCGATTTTGTGTTCATCGGAACGGAAGCACCGCTTCAGACCGGTGTCATTGACCATCTCAACAAGAACGGAATCGAGACTTTCGGCGCTCCGAGCTATGCCCTCAAGCTGGAAGGCGACAGGCGCTTTTCCAGAGAGTTCGCCAAGAAGTACAACATCCCGGTTCCCAACTACAACATCTTCACGACCGGAAAAGAGCTGGATTCGTTCCTCAAGGAGAACAGCGGCAAGACCTTCATAATCAAGCCGAACGATCTCTCTCCGTCGAGGGTCATGATCAATTCATCGGATTACAAGAGCCTTCTTGCCTATGGAACCGAACTTCTGAAGAAGGGCTCCGTAGTTGTGGAGGACCACATCGAAGGCCGTCAGGCGACGATTTCGATCCTGATGGACAACGCCGGATATTTCGTGCTTCCGATCTGCTACGAGTACACCAAGCGTGAGCACACGGATGTTGGAAACGGCGTAGCCACCGGCGGTATGGGTGCAATCTGTCCCCTGGCTCTGGATAAGGAGACAATGGACCAGATCTCAAAGGTCATAGTCCATCCCACGTTCAAGGCTCTCAAGGCTGAGAACCTCTACTACAAGGGAATACTCACGTTCTCTCTCCTGCTTTCGGATGACGGTCCTGTTCTTGTGGATTATCACGTCAGGCTCAATGACCCCGCAACACAGGCCATGGTTGCCATTATCCGCAATGATCTCTGCGATCTCATGCAGGCCATGCGCAACAATACCCTCAAGCAGGTGAGGCTTGAGACAACAGGCAAGAGCGCCGTTGCTGTCGTTATTGCTTCCGAAGGTTATCCGCTTGATACCAAGGTGGGGCAGGTTCTTTCCCCGATTCCTCCGCAGTACATGAGCAATGCAATCGATAACGGCACCTATCTCTTCTTCGGTGCCGTGGAATCAAAAGGCAAGGCCATTTATACAAACGGCGGTAGAGCTGCCACCATCGTGGGTGTTGACGACAACATCATGCTGGCCAACTCCAGGGCTTACAAGTCCATCGATCTGGTGAGTTTCGACGGCTCCTGGTACAGAAGCGATATCGGACTGAAATTCTTCATCAACGCCACCGACGAGTGACGCGCCTTACACTTGACGGCACCTGAAAGCCATGTTACTTTAGGGTTGTGGCAGTCGCCACGTGTAAACAGAAAAAATAAAGGACATAAGGAAGGCTCCTCTATGCGTTATTTCGATACACACTGTCATTTGGGACTTATTCACGACGATCAGCTTGAGCAGCTTCTCGCGGTTCAGTATGCAAAGAGAGTCGGAGTCTCCCATATCGTTTCAATCTGCAACAGCCTGATTGATTTCGAGCAGATCTACAACAACCTCAAGAGTGCAAGGAATGTCTATCATGCAGTTGGTGTTTCCCCGACCGAGAGCGGAAACTACATCCAGGGATGGGAAACCAAGCTCCAGCAGTTTTTGAAGCTTGACCGCATCGTGGCAGTAGGAGAGACAGGACTGGACTACGGAAAGTACCGCCAGTACAAAGATACCCAGGTCGAGCTTTTCCTCAAGCATCTGGAAATTGCCAGACGCAACCACCTTCCAGTAATCATCCACAACCGCGAGGCAGGTGATGATATCCTGGATATTCTCAGGCACAACATCCCCGAGGAAGGGGCAATCTTCCACTGCTATTCGGAGGACTGGCTCTTTGCACTAAAGGCCATGGAGCTTCCCGTGTACTTCTCGTTTGCAGGCAATGTGACCTACAAGAACGTCAGGAACCTCTATGATACGGTAAAGAATCTGCCGGCTGACAGAATCCTAGTCGAGAGCGAAGCTCCATTCATGACTCCCGCGAAGTTCTCGAAGCGACGCAACAAGCCCGAGTATCTGCCGGAGACGGCAATGGCCATCGCCAACATGAGAGGCGTATCTATAGAGGAGATGTCGGAAATCCTCTACCAGAACAGCCTGAGGGCCTTCCATATAGAAGAAGCCTGATGAGTTCTCTTCTGCACGGCATAACCATCGGAAACGTACGGCTGCCGTCAAATCTCTTTCTTGCTCCTCTTGCAGGCTATACCGACAAAGTGTACCGCTCCATCTGCCTTAGCCATGGAGCGGCTCTTGCCTATACGGAGATGGTTTCCAGCGAAGGCGTGGCCCGCGGAAATGACAAGACCGTCATGCTGATGGAAAGGGGTGAGGGAGAAAAGAACCTTGCAGTCCAGCTATTTGCTCCCGATGCAGATACCGTAAAGCGCTCTCTTGAGGGAACGATGGCTTACAATCCCGCAATTATCGATATAAATTGCGGCTGCCCTGTTCCCAAGGTTATCAAAACCGGAGCAGGAAGCGCCTTGCTGAAGAAACCCGAAACCATTGCCGAGATAGTAAGGACCATAGTGGAGAATACGTCCGTACCCGTAACGGTGAAGATCCGCACGGGGTGGAACTGTGATTGCCTCAATTACCTGAAGGTTGCCGCGCTGGCCTTCGATGCCGGTGCAAGCGCACTCTGCATGCATGCCCGCACCCGGAGCCAGCTCTACATGCCCACTGCGCACTGGGAACTTCTGAAGGATCTCAAGAGCCATTTCCCCGATAAGGTCATCATCGGTTCCGGGGACCTTTTTACAGCCGAGGACGGTGTCAGGATGCTGTCCGAGACCGGAGTAGATGCCATTTCATATGCCCGCGGAGCCATAGGTAACCCCTTCATTTTCGAGCAGACAAAAGCCCTGCTTTCCGGAGAGAGACCAAGGGTGATTCCTACTTCGGAAAAGGTCGAAGCGATAATGCATCACCTGGAAGGGCTTGTTGACTTCCTGGGAGAGAACACTGCCTGCAGGGAAATGCGCAAGCATGTATGTGCGTACCTGAAGGGCGTACCCAACAGCGCAAGAGTCCGACAGGAGGTGACTTGTGCCCTCACGGTGCAGGCCTACCGGGATGCGCTTGAAAAACTGGAACACTGATACCTTATCATGATATAATCCTCCCGGTGGGGTTCCACCATACGTTTCTAGGGAGGTATGACATGAGAGTCGTCATTCAGGAAAACTACGACAAGATGAGCCAGTGGGCTGCTTCTTTCATCGCAGATGCAATCAATTCACACAAGGGTACAAAGCCTTTCATCCTGGGTCTTCCTACAGGATCATCACCCATAGGCGTGTACAAGAAGCTCATCGAGATGAACAAGGCAGGCAAGGTCACATTCAAGAATGTCGTGACCTTCAACATGGATGAGTATGTAGGACTTCCGCACGAGCACGACCAGAGCTACTGGTACTTCATGCATGACAATTTCTTCAATCATATCGATATTCCCAAGGAGAACATCAATATCCTCAACGGAATGGCGGAGGACCCTGTCGCAGAGTGCGAACGCTATGAGAAGAAGATCGCTTCCTACGGCGGAATTGACCTCTTCATGGGCGGAATCGGTGTTGACGGCCATATCGCCTTCAACGAGCCGTTCACATCGCTCAAGTCCAGAACCGGACTCAGAACCCTGACAACAGATACCAAGATCGTCAATTCCCGTTTCTTCGGAAACGATCCTGCAAAGGTTCCTTCCTATGCCCTGTCTGTCGGAGTGGGAACTGTCTTTGATTCGAAAATCGTCCTGGTCCTCATCAACGGCCACAACAAGGCCCGCGCACTTGCCCATACGGTCGAGGGCGGAGTCAGCCAGATGTGGACATGCAGCGCACTCCAGATGCACAACAACGCAATCATCGCCTGCGATGAGGCTGCCTGCGGAGAGCTGAAGGTGGATACCTACAGATACTTCAAGGACGTTGAGAGCGCAGAGAGGCTGTAAACATGGCAACAAATGTCGGGGCCTCGGGTCTCAGGGGCGAGGCCAATGTCTCGCTGACGGTTGATATCGCATTCAGCTTCGGTCGATTTCTCGGCTGGTACATAAAGAAGGATATCCGGAAAAAGCCCCGCATCGTCATGGGTCGGGACACAAGGATATCGGGCCCCATGCTTCAGAGTGCCATGGCGTCCGGACTGATGGCTTCGGGTTCCGACGTCTATCTGATGGATGTTACTCCGACCCCGTCGATGTCCTTCATAACCAAGGCCGACGGCTTCGACTGCGGGGTGATGATCACCGCTTCCCACAATCCCTATCAGGACAACGGCATCAAGGTGATGAACCGAGATGGGGAGGCAATGGGTGAAGGGATTTTCGCTCTTTTTCAGGAATATCTGGACGGCAAGGCGGAAGACGTTTGTCTGGCTACAAGGCACGATCTGGGGATTTGCTTCGATTACTCCTGCGGAAGGGAGAAATACTATGAGCACCTCCTGGCTGTTCCCGATAGCCGGTTCGACGGTCTGAAGATAGGGCTGGACTGCGCCAACGGAGCTGCTTCCGGCTACGCAAGACGTCTCTTTACGGCTTTGGGAGCCGAGGTAACAGTCATAAACGATACCCCCGATGGTTTCAATATCAACGAAAAATGCGGATCTTCCCATCTGGAATCCATCCGAAACCTTGTGCTGGACAACAAGCTCGATGCCGGCTTCGCCTTCGACGGGGATGCCGACCGCTGCATGGGAATAGATGAGAACGGAGACGAAGTCAACGGGGATCATGTTACGTACATCTACGCCAGCTATCTCAAGAGCAGGGGCAGACTGAACAACAATGTCATTGTCGGAACCGTCATATCCAATCTGGGACTCTTCAAGGCCCTGGATGAAGCGGGCATCAACTATATCAGAACAGGTGTGGGCGAGCCTCTTGTCAGTGCTGCAATGAAGGAAAGCGGTTGTCTGATCGGCGGAGAGCAGTGCGGACACATGGTCTTCTCCGAGTATTCCGATACCGGAGACGGCATGATCACGGCAATGAAGATGCTTGATGTCATGTGCCAGACCAAGAAGACGCTGGGTGAACTTGCCGGAGCCCTTGTAATCTATCCTCAGATTACGGAGAGCATCCGGGTCAGGGACAAAATCGCAGCCATGGCAGACGAGGACTTCCAGGTTACCATCAGGGAAGTCTCCGACCTTTTGGGCGACACCGGCAGGGTCCTGGTAAGAAAAAGCGACACCGAGTCATTGGTCAGGATAATGGTCGAGGCTCAGAGTCAGGAAACCTGCAGGCTTCAGGTGGACAGAATCGCAGAGGTATTGTACAGAAAAGGCTACGCCGTTCAGTAACCGATTGTCACTCCCAGGGCTATGAATGCCGCAACCAGAAGGAAGTTGACCAAAAACAGAAGAGAGCTTCTCTTTACCCATGACAGGTAGTTCACTCCTATCATCGAGAGAGAAATGAGCAGAACCGGCGAGGTGGGGAAGAGTACATTCGTGTAACCGTCTCCGAATGTGTACAGAAGGACAAGCATCTCCTTGCTCAGGCCCAGATTGGGGTTGGCCTTGAATACCATTGCCAGAATTCCCATTACAAGAACGGCTTTTGCCGTTGATGACGAGATGAAGAACTCCAGCACAAGAACAATCAGATAGATTGCAAGTGCAATTACTATCGTGTTCCCGCCGGTGATCTGGTTGTTAATCTGATTTACCAATGTATCCAGGACATGGCCTTCTTCCAGAACAAACTTGACTGAAGCTGCGAGTGCGATGAAAGCAAGAGTTGGAAGGGCTCCCAGTATTCCATTGAGGAAGCTCTTTCTCGCTTTCTTGAAGCTTCCTGCGGCAATCGATCCCGTAATGAGGCCGAAAATGAGGAAGTAGGCGGTCAGAATCACAACGGTATAGCTTCTGAGACCTGAGACCAACGACGACACGATGATGACGGCAAGAGACAGCAGAAGGAATGCAGAATACATGTTTCTGACGAGCTTTGGATTCCGAACCTCCTCCGATGACTCGGTTTTTTCCTGTTCGTTTTCCTCATTTCTGTAAATCGTGTCATGGATATAGGTAAGACTGTCTAAACGGTTCTTGCCGATTCGGCGCAGATAAAGGAACAGAAATGCAATAAGCAGACCGAACATAACGAAAAAGATGATGAACCTGAACCAGATGTTTGTCATTGGATTCACATCGATGATCCGGGAAGCCAGAAGCACTGTGAAGGGGTTTGTGATGGCTCCGGCGAATCCGAATCCGCAGGCCAGAATACAGCAGATGAAACCGGTGAAGGAATCATACCCCAGCATTACGCAGAGTGCGGTGATGATCGGGAGCATTGTGAGCATCTCCTCGAACAGTCCCAGAAACGAACCGAAGCAGTAAAACAGGAATGAGATGAGCACAAGAAGAAGGGCCGGGCGGTTTCTGAAGCCTCCGGATACGCTTTCGACTATGGAATTGATTCCTCCGACATCGCTCATGACCTGGAAGGCAGCTGAAATCACAAAAAGGAAAAGCGCCAGCATTATCAGTTCGATGTTTGAAGTCAGGACAAGAATCGGTGCCAGAAGCCCCTTCCAAAGAGGGATGCCCCTGTCATCGGTGCGCATGTATCCGTTGTAGTCCGTTATCTCCCCGGTTTCCGGATCTCTCGGGAATGCTCCGCGTGGGAGAACATAGGTCAGCACTATTGAAAGAACAAGGAGTGCAAATAGAAGAATCACGACCTGTATGAATGTCTTCTTCGAGATGTTGATCAAAGTACGTTCCCGTTTCATTCAGTTTCTCCTTTGTTTCTCTGCCTTCGTTCTGCGAGCATGTCAACCAGAAGTGCCCATCGGCAGACCTGCTGCCTGTTTTCTACGGGATAGAAATAGTGAAGCTCGTTGTTGTGGTATAGCTCGAACTCCTCATTGCAGGAATAGGCCAGCGCCGGAAGGTCATCCATCGGAATTCTGAAGTCCTCTTTGCTTGAATGATAGCCGAACTCTCTGCAATTTAGAGTACATTCGCCATCTTCCCAGTGAATCGGACCACCGTTTTCACCATATATCTTTGTCTTTACCTTGGTTCTGAGTTCAAAGGTATCCAGCTCGGGAGCCTCGAGTGCCTTGATGGCGTCGTAGAAGTCCGCGATGGAAGAAGTTTTTCCGTCATCCTCGAAAAGATATCTGTCATTGAGCTTATGACGAGCTCCGCACTTTGTACAGAAGAATGTGTTGCCCCTGCCTTTAGTGCTGTACAGATTGCCGCAGTCGGGACATCGGTAGAGAAGGCCATCCAGACCTTCGGCCTTGTCCTTCTGGGGATAGGTGTCTATCAGGGTCTCGTTGGCATCGGTATAGAGGCTTTCCCTTATGGCCTCTTCAACCTCGAGGTCTGACATGGCTTCTAGTTCTTCCTTTTTGATAACACGCTCGACCTTCAGATTGACGTTTGTCCGGTATTTCCTTTTTCTCCACTTGGGTTTGGAGAAGTAGGCTCCTGTGATTCTGACCAGAACAAGGTCGACCTTGAGCTTTCGGTAGAACGATGCTCCTTCCACGATGGGGTTGGACCTTCCGTCCGGAGACAGTCGGCCTTCCGGAAAAATCACGACGGGGTAGCCACGCCTGATCATCCTCAGTATTCCCATTGCAGAGTGCATGTCCGGGGTGAACAGCCTCTTGGAGACGAATCCGCCGCCCTTGGCCAGGTGTTTGAGAATGGGTCTTGTGCAGTAGAGTTCGTTTACAAGGTAACTCGGATTTCGCGGGTAGGAGAGACGTGATATGTAGTTGAAGTCCGAAAAGGATTCGTGGTTGGACAGAAGGATGTAAGGGGGCTGCACATCATGTATCAGCTTTTCATCGATGGTAAGATGCCTGGGCTTGCCCTGCCATATTCTGGCCAGTGCAAGGGTAAGTGCGTATACGGGGGAGTCCGGCGTTTCCTCCGTGCCCTTGAACACAAAGCGTTTTATGAAAAACCAGATGAGCACGAAGAGAAGGGCGGCCAGCGCAACGATGATCAGCACCAGAAGCCACAACGGCAATGCGTTTTTCAGGAATGCGGTTCCGGCAGCACCCATGAGGTTGGACACGATTATCGACGGGATTGCTCCGGTCATGACAGTTAAGATGTACTTCCTGTATTTGAGCTTCGAGCCGCTTCCGTAGTAGCAGATTGCGCCGAACGGAATCAGGGGCATGAAGAAGAGCAGGTAGAGCAGGAATACCGCATTGCGGTCCCTGGTATTTGCGGAGATCCTGTCTATGTTTTTCCTTGTTCTCTCGTACGCGGTGCTTTTGACGTGGAAAAGCCTTACCAAGGCAAAGATGATTGTAGCCCCGAGGCCCACCCCCAAGTCGCACAGGATCAGCGCCAAGGGAAATGGGTAGCTGAGTCCGCTGGATATCTGGATGAACTCCGCAGGAATGAAGATGACAACCATCTGAAGCGCTTCGATGAGTGCTACCGACAGAAAGCCCTGCAGGCCTTTTTCCTGAAGCAGCTTTGTTGCTCCGTCGACATCATGTGCCATCTGCATGCGTATGAACGGCACCATGATGTCCTTGAGAAAGAACGCGAACATGGCCACGATTGCCAGAACAATGAGGGTTACTATGAGTTTTTCCCTTCTTCTCTGTCTGCTTTCCATGACCGTTAAACAATACATGGTTTATTACCGAATTTGCAACACCTGCCTCGAACGCCTTAGCTAAAGTCTTTTTACAACTTGACTTTTTGATTACTAAACAAAAATGATATATGCATAGGAGATGCAAAAATGAGCAATTTCAAGGATCTGAGGATAGTGGACAACTTCTACCAGACCTCTCTTTTCTTTCCCATGCCGACGGTCCTGATCGGAACCCTCACCGAGGACGGCAAGCCGACTTTCGGACCTTATTCGCTGATTCAGCCCTACTATGTAGCAGGCAAGGACTACTATGCAATGCTTCTTAACTGCCGCAATTCCTCCAACACTGCGCAGAACATCCTCAGAAGCGGCAAGTGCACCATAAACTTCGTCACTGACGAGAAGTCGACCTTCAGAAGTCTGGTCAAGCTCAGCTGGCCCGGCGATACCCCGGAGGAGAAGATGAAGAACTTCGACTTCACCTATGAGGACGGACTGATGGCATCCCAGGATCCCGAAAACGCTGCAAAATACCCGAAGGTAATCTCCGAGGCCTATCAGTCCATGGAGTGCACATGGATGCGCGAGCTCGACGGTGCCCAGGATGACAAGCCGGGTATACTGGACGGCTATCCGGGACCCTTCCATGATTTCAACGGAATAATCAGCCCGTTCGGCGCCATGTTCATCCTGCGTGTGGATAAGATTCTGATGAAGGAGAAATACTACAACGCCATCATCAACGGCGTGACAAGCAGGGATTTCCCGCCGGCACCGGTGGACTACGGCTACAGGGATTCCAAGAACTTCTGGTATCACCGGCACAGGAAGGCTATTCCCGAGCTTCTGCCCATGAGAAAGACCAGCCTGCAGAGCGTCCGCTATGCCGCAGACAGGATAGATGACAAGGTCAAATTCACGGACGAGGCTCTGATGAAACTTCTCAACGTACCCAGGGTGTTCCTCTCGGTTGTTCTCAAGGGCTGCGTGAAGTGGGCCAAGGAGAACAACGTGGAGCTGATTACCGAAGAGCACATGAATATCATCAACGACAAGCGTTCCAAGGAAAAGGGAAAGTAATATAAACGGAATTACGGTGCCGATGGTCTACAGAAGCAATCTGATTTTCATAGTCATGCAGGTGGTGGGATTCGGCGGAATCCAGTATTGCATGGTCAGAGTCGCACTGTTGATGAAGAAAAGATTTGCAGCAGTGCTGTTCGTCCTGTCCTTCATCTTCATCCTGGGCACCCTGATCCTGCACAAGGCAGGACTTGCGAAGCTGAAGGATTAAAGCAATTACCCTCTAGACAGTTTTTTCAAATCGTGCATAATAGTAATGCAATGCACGGCTAACTCAGCGGGAGAGTGCCACCTTGACGTGGTGGAGGTCGAGGGTTCAAACCCCCCGCCGTGTAAACAAAGAAGGCAACCTGAAATGGGTTGCCTTCTTCTGTTTAGGCACAATGGGGTTTGAAGCAGAGCGGAAGGAGGACGCATTGCGTCCGAAGCGGAGCCGGCCTGAAGGCGGACAACCGGTAGCCTGAAGGCAAACCCCCCGCCGTGTAAACAAAGACGGGACTGCCGCATTTCTATTTTTCGACAGTCCCAGTTAAGTCATTATTCCAAGTCAAGGCGAGAGTGAAGAAAAGACTGTTTTCTGCGTAAATACGCAAAAAATCCTTGGACTTCTGCGACGGCCGATGCTATTATATCATTGCAGATTGGAATCTTTTCTGCGTAAATACGCAAAAAGACCACGGAGGTATGCATGCTGCAGAGAAAACAGTATCTGGAGAAACTGATAGAGAAGAAAGACAACGGTCGCGTAAAGGTCATCACAGGACTCAGAAGATGCGGCAAGTCAGTGCTCCTCCTCGACTTGTACAGGAATTATCTGCTTGACCACGGAGTCGAGCAATCACAGATAATCGCTCTGGCTCTGGATGTATTGGCGAACTCAAGATACAGGAACCCGATTGAACTGGACGGTTTCATCAGAAAGAGAATTGCAGATTACGGGAAACGTTACTATGTCTTCATAGATGAGATACAGAATGTCTCGGAGATACAGAATCCATATGTGGATGACCCCGGCGCCAAGATCGGTTTCATCGATGTGATACTCGGTTTCATGCAGATGAGCAATGTGGATGTGTATGTCACCGGAAGCAACTCCAAGATGCTCTCGTCCGATGTTCTGACCCAGTTCCGTGACAGGGGTGACGAGATCAGGGTCTATCCTCTGTCCTTTGCAGAGTTCTATGAGGCATATGACGGAGACAAGCGTGAAGCCTGGCAGGACTACTACACATATGGAGGAATGCCCTATGTCCTTCAGCTTGATACGCATGAGAAGAAAAGCTCCTACCTCAGGGACCTTCTGACACGGACATATATCAAGGACGTGCTTGATCGTCATGACATACGCAACGAATCCGGAAAGCTTGAGACTCTGCTTGATGTTCTTGCATCCGGAGTCGGGTCTCTCACAAGTCCTTCACGCCTGTCCAATACATTCGACACAGAGTGGAAGACTAAAATCAGTCCGGACACCATTGACCTGTACATAGGTTATTTCGTTGATGCGTTTCTCATAAGCAAGTCCTCTCGGTATGACGTGAAGGGACGAAGATATCTGCAGAGTCCCTTGAAGTACTACTATTGCGACCTCGGACTCAGGAACGCAAGACTGAACTTCAGGCAGCTTGAGGAGAACCATCTGATGGAGAATGCCCTGTACAACGATCTCGTCAGACGTGGCTATGACGTAGATGTCGGAATCATTGAGAAGAACGGAAAGAACCGGGAAGGAAAGAGCTATCGGCAGAACCTGGAGATCGATTTCGTTGTGAACAGAGGAAGCCGAAGGCATTACATCCAATGCGCATTGGATGTCGATGACCCCGCCAAGAGAAGCCAGGAGCTGGAATCCCTCAGACGGATACCCGATTCCTTCGGCAAATACGTGGTAGTCAAAGGATATATGAAACCTTGGACCGATGACCTTGGAATACGCTATGTCGGGATAGAGCAGTTCCTGCTTGATGAGGATCCTCTATCAATTTGAATACGGCAGCAGCTTCGGAAGAGGCTGCTGTTTTTGTTTCCGCTGCAACATCTTGTTGAAACACCGATAATAAATTATCATTTCCAAGATATGTCAAAAGATTATAGAGACAACAAGAAGAAAGAACAGGTCCAGCAGGCCTACATATATCTGGTAAAGACTCCCAGCAGCAACGACCTTACCGTCTGTGCCAGCGAGAGTGTCTTCTATCCCGGCACCTATGTCGTTTCCCCGACACGCTACGGACTGGATATGGGAATAGTGGTCGGGTCGGCAGCTTCTTTGAGCCAGCAGTCCTCGTACTGTCCCGGATGTAAGACCTGCAAGGGCGCTTGCCACTTCGAACCTTCGAAAAACCCCGATGATGATGCAGATCTGGCGGTATCGGGCTATGTTCAGGATGACAACGTGATGGTGGAGACCGACGGACAGTGCCTCAACATGGGGCCGGTGCCGGTTTTCGAGATCAGGAGCGAGAGACCCGAAACCATAGTTCCGGATGACCCTGAGATCGATGAGCGCGGAATCTGGGATTCGGAGTACAAGGAGCCCCAGATGGTGGAGGTCGACGGTGATGTCGAATGGATATCCCACATGGCCACACCGGAGGAAATCAGGCGCTATTCCGAGAACAAGGAAGAGGAGAAGGAAGCCATCAAGATCTGTCGCGAGAAGATTGCCAAACGCAATCTGGACATGAAGCTGGTTACGGCTCATTTCCTTCTCTGCGAGCCCAAGGTGTTGTTCTTCTTCACTGCAGAGGACAGAGTCGACTTCAGGGACCTGGTAAAGGATCTTGTTTCGGTTTTCCGCATGAGGATCGAGTTGAGACAGATCGGCGTCAGGGACGAGTCCAGGGTTCTGGGCGGTCTTGCCGTGTGCGGACGGGATTTCTGCTGCCACTGTGTGTCTGACAAGCTCAAGCCGGTTACCATCAAGATGGCCAAGGAGCAGAATCTGTCGCTCAATTCCATGAAGATTTCGGGCCCGTGCGGAAGGCTCCTTTGCTGTCTGAGCTATGAGTATGATTTCTATATGGAAGAGAAGCAGGCCTATCCCGCGGAGGGAAGCAGGATCAAGATCGGCGGTGATCTCTTCAAAGTTACGGAAATCAACATTTTGTCGCATAAAATGACGGTTTCCGGGCCGGAGGGAAGACAGTTCCAGATACCGAGGGATGAGCTCTCATACAACTTCGACAGCGCCAGATGGGAGGTTTCCCAGCAGTTCCAGGAGGAGTTCCTCTCAAATTAGTGCGAAGTTCCTTAAAGTGTTGTATTGACCAGTTTTAAGGTCTGTGATATGTTTTGTAGACGTCGCGGTTTTCCAGCGACGGTATTATTTGAAATAATTATTTTATCTTGTTAAAGATAGTTGGAGGTAACAGTGAATCGTTCCGCAGACAAGAGAGATCGTCAGAATAAGGCCAGAAGACTCCGCAATCGCGAGACAAAGAGTCAGTTCCGCACGGCAATCAAGGCTTTTGATGCAGCTGTTGAGGCTGGAGACAAAGAGGCCGCTGAGAAGGCAATGAAGCTTTCCTTCAAGCTTATGGATAGCGCAGTAAACAAGGGCACAATCCATCACAACACATCTGACAGAAAGAAGTCCAGAATGAACATCAAGTTCAACAAGATGGCTTGAACAATAGAATAATTGGGGTAAAGCAATGGAAAAGACAAAACTTACCAAAGCCGTTATCATTGAGCATCTTCATGACAAACTTGGCATAAACAGAAGTGATATCCACCAGATCGTCGATGAGTTCTTTGAGGAAGTCAAGGCCGGTCTCAAGGAAGAGAAGATCATCGAGCTCCGCGGATTCGGAACATTCGAGGTCAGAACACGCAAGGGCAGAGAAAAGGCCCGCAATCCCAAAACCGGTGATCTGGTTGCAGTTGACACCCACGGTGTTGCAGTCTTCCGCCCCGGCAAGGAGCTGAAGGACCTCGTCTGGGACCTTCGTCAGGAAAACTAAGTCGGACATACATACATGAAAAGTCCATTTTGCGTAAACGAGAAGGTTCTACGCAGGCGCAACCTCAGAACAGTATGCTCTGAGGTTGCTCTGTTGTTGATTTCCGCACTGGTATTCTCATTGGCCCATCCGTCATTCATGTCCAAGACGGGCTTCGGGTTTCTTGCATTCTTTGTACTCATCCCGGTGTTTGCCGTAATCAGAAACACCTCCTGGCGCCTTGTCGGTGCATACGGATTCCTTTACGGTTTCGTTTACTACAGCATATTCAACTACTGGCTTACAACCTTCCATCCGTTTGCCATCCTCATAGTAACCATCATCAAGGGCACTGAGATGCTGTTTTTGTTCCTTGCTCTCAAAGCGATGGACCGTTGGCTCGGGTTTATATTGAAAGGAAGGCTTACACATGTATTCCAGGCTATCGTTTGGGTTGCCTATGCATATCTTTCACAGAACTGGTTCGCAGGTTATCCCTATGGTTCGATAGCTTATGCCCTTTACAACTATAGGGTTCTGATCCAGATTGCAGACCTCTTCGGAATCTGGGGACTGACCTTCATGCTGGTCATGCCGCAGGCCTTCTTGGGCAACTGGCTCTGCGACCACTATAGCAGGACCACCACGGAAAGATCCGAGGGTCTCTGGAAACATGTCCTGTTCCATAAGGTGACTGTAATCCTGTTTGCGGTTCTTCTTATCGGTCAGATCGTCTATGGTATCGTGAGACTGTCTTTCTGGACCAAGGCGGAGAAGGACAATTCCTTCAAAGTCGCGACAGTGCAGCACAACGCCGATTCATGGAAGGGCGGCTACGATACCTACAAGCGCAATTTCATAAATCTTTCCAAGATGAGTCTTGAAGCCATGCTCCAGAATCCGGATATGGTTGTCTGGTCGGAGACAGCATTCGTTCCGTCCGTGAACTGGTACACCAAATACCCGTACTCGGGCAAGGACGAGGGAGATACATTCGATTACCTGAGAAAAATTCAGGGCCTTGTCGATGATTTCGTCAGATTCGGTTCCGAACTGGGCCTGCCTCTTCTTACCGGCAACCCGTCAAGCGTGATAGCGGATGAGAGCCTTCCTCCCTATGATGAAGAGGGTAACTGGAACAAGAAGGACTACAACTCTGTCATCCTGTTCGATGACAATACCATCAAGCAGACCTACCTCAAGCAGCATCTTGTACCGTTTACGGAGCATTTCCCGTACCAGAAGCAGATGCCGTGGCTGTACAACCTCCTGAAGGCCAATGACTACCACTGGTGGGAGAAGGGAACCGAGAGCGTTGTCTTCGAGACTTCGAACGGCATCACTTTCTCGACCCCCATCTGCTATGAGGATGTCTTCGGCGACATCTGTGCCGGTTTCGTTGCAAACGGTGCGGATCTGATCGTGAACATGACAAATGACTCCTGGTCCGGTTCCGAGGCTGCAGAGCGCCAGCATGCGGTGATGGCAGTCTTCAGATGCGTGGAGACCAGACGCACCATGCTCAGAAGCACCAACAGCGGTCTGACATGTCTGATTACTCCGGACGGAAAGATCCAGGGTGAGATGGAACCTTTCAAAATGGGCTACAAGCTCTGGGACGTACCCATCTACAGCGGAAAGACCTACGGAACTACTTTCTATACAAGAACCATAGATATCAGCGCCGACATCTGCGTTTACGTTTCCTATGCACTGTTGGCCATCGGATTTGCGATTGTTGCAAGCCGCAAGATCCGCCAGATGATTGCAAAGAAGGGTGCCGGCAAGGCCAATTCTTGACACGGCACCCAGCCAGGTATATTATTTACTCGTCAACAATAAGGAACCAACTGTTCCAAATCCCATAGAAAATCATTGTTTTTTACCATGTTTTACCAGCAAGCCCGCATTGGGCATATTCGGAGCAATTAAATGGATAACGAAAACGCAACTGTGACTGAAGAGGCCACACAAGTAGCAAAGAAACTCGTAATCAAGAGAAAACCCGTAGCCAAGAAAACCGTCAAGGTCCAGGCTGCCAAGGAAGCAGAGACCAAGACCGCGGAAGAGAAACCCGTAGAGAAAATCACCGAGGTGAAGGCTCAGTCCGAGCCTCAGGTCGAAGCACCTGCAGAGGAGAAATCTCAGGACGACGCTTCCAAAAAGCGCAGAGGCAGACCGCCGAAGCAGAAGAAGTCGGATTCCAAGTCCGCCAAGAAGGAAATCAAGGCCGATACCGAGAAGACCGAGCCTGTCAAGGAAGAATCCGAGAAGGCAGAGCCTGAAAAGGCCGTACCCGAGAAAGTTGAAACCGCAGAAAAGGAAGCTCCGGCAGCAGAGCAGAAGGCTGAGGAGCAGACCTCTGAAAGTCAACAGAATGACCATCGCTTCAACAACCGCAACCAGCGCAATCAGAAGAACAAGAACCGCAATTTCGACAAGCAGTTCAACAACAATAACGGCAAGCAGGAGCAGCAACAGAGAAACAACCAGAAGAAAGCCCTGACCATGGAAGAGATTTCCATAACCGACGAGGAATATGCCGATCATCTTAACCACAGGATCATAATCGGAGACCTTGTCACAAGGCCTGCAGACGAGCTCAAGGAGCGCCTTGCAGAGATGGCAGGAACTTCCGTCGATGATTATCTGGAGTACAAGAAGCAGGAAGTCATAGTCGAGCTTCTGAAGACCTTCAGCCGCAACGGCGGCGTCATCTATGCAACAGGTACCCTGGAGATTCTCAGCGATGGTTACGGATTCCTACGCTCGCCGCTCAACAGCTATCTCTCAGGCCCCGAGGATGTCTATGTCTCACCTGCCATCATCAAGTTCCTGAACCTCAAGACCGGAGATACCATCGAAGGAATGATGAGAACACCGAAGGACAACGAGAGATTCTTCGCAATCGCAAAGATCGCAACCGTCAACGGAGATGCTCCCATCGTGGCCAAGACCCGCACGAGTTTCGATAACCTGATTCCGCTCTATCCCGACCAGAGAATCAACCTCGAGACCGAAAGAACCGACAATGATGTATCGATGAGGATCATCAATCTGTTCTGCCCCATAGGAAAAGGCCAGAGAGCCCTCATTACAGCTCCTCCGAGAACAGGAAAGACCATCCTCCTGCAACAGATTGCCAATTCGATTACCACCAACCATCCTGAGATCAAGCTCATGGTCCTTCTCGTAGACGAGAGACCCGAGGAAGTCACTGACATGAGACGCAATGTCCGCGGCGAGGTCATAGCTTCCACGTTCGACGAGCAGGCCACACGCCACGTTACGGTCGCCGAGATGGTCATCGAGAAGGCAAAGCGCCTTGTCGAACACGGCAAGGATGTAGTTATTCTCCTGGATTCGATCACCCGCCTTGCAAGAGCCTACAACCAGACCGTACCTGCAAGCGGAAAGATCCTTTCCGGTGGTGTTGATTCCAATGCGCTTCACAAGCCCAAGAGGTTCTTCGGTGCGGCAAGAAACATCGAGAACGGCGGATCTCTGACAATCATTGCATCTGCTCTGATCGAGACCGGCTCCAGGATGGATGAAGTCATCTTTGAAGAGTTCAAGGGAACCGGTAACAGCGAGATAGTCCTTGACAGGAGAATGGCCGACAGAAGGCTGTATCCGGCCATCAATATCAAGAAGAGCGGAACCAGACGTGAGGACCTGATCCTGTCCAAGGACGAGGCTGCACGTATCTGGATTCTCAGAAATGCGATAAACGATCTCGAGGACCTTGAAATGACTGAGTTCCTCATTGACAAAATGCGTAAAACCAAGAATAATGAGGCGTTCTTGCGTTCCATGAACACGGGGACCGTTCCCATGTTCTAAAACGGAGACGGCTTATTAACTCTTGCAGTCTGCTGCACTACACCAGCAGGCGGAAAACGGAGGACAAAAATGAAGAATGGAATCCACCCGAAGTATGAGCTTACTGAGATCAAGTGCTCATGCGGCAATGTCATCAAGACAAAGACAACAGCAAAGAACCTCACGGTTGAAATTTGCTCCGCTTGTCACCCGTTCTTTACAGGCACCCAGAAGCTGGTTGACTCGACAGGAAGAGTCGAGAGATTCAACAAGCGCTACGGGATGCAGTCCAAGTAACAGATCTACGATCTGGAGAGGTCCACAGTACGGCTGTGGACCTTTTTATTTTATTTGCAATATTGAGTTCTGTGCTTTAAGATTTCAGTGAGGGGTATCGGGATAGGTGGCTGAAATCATTGTTCGAGTTCCAGGCGTCTCTACCGTAATGGGGGAATTTTCACAACACTGCAAGGGTAATGTTCTCTGTTTTGCTAATAACCAGAATCTGACCGTAAAACTATCCGACAGCTCGGATAGCCAGGTCCACATCTTCAACAGCTTTACCGGAGACAGGAAGAAGTTTTCGCTTGCCAACATCAAGTTCCGCAAGGAAGACAAGTGGTGCAACAGTGCAAAAGGTGTCTACTTCAACTTGATGGAGGAGGGTATCAAGCCCAAGGCGTACCAAATTGTCCTGGATGGTGAAGTCCTGAGAAGCGACGGCCCCATGCTTACTGCAGCAATCAGCGTGGGAATCAGCCTGGCGCTGAGAAAGGCAATGAATCTTGATCTTTCCGACAACCGGTTGGCATTGCTCTGCTATAAGGTCTGCACCCTGTTCTGTTCGGAGAATACCAAATACAGCACCATAATAACCATGCTGGATGCCAAGGAAGGCAATTTCATTCTGTTTGACCTCGGAAATATGACATACGCCGAAATCGGAGATCCGTTTCCGGGCAGCAAGCAGCGCATGCTTATGGTGGACTGCCGGATTCCGCCTGATGCGATGCGGGAAGAAATCAGACACAGGCATGAACAGACATCCGCTGCATTCAGGTTGCTCAGGGACAAAGCCCCGCGTCTCCCGATCAGGGACTTCCCGGTTTCCGAATTGCGAGACCGAATGATACCGGTTGATGAGGAAACCCGGCGTATCTGCGCAACGGTTCTGGAAGACAGCATGGCTGCAGCCGGAATGCAACGGGTCTTTGAGCGAAAAGACTGCATTCAGATAGGCAGGAGCCTGGGAAAAATCGGCAAGATGATCCGCGATGATCTGGAGCTTTCCTGTCCCGAAATGGACTGGATGGTCAAGAGAGCTTCGGAAGTGCCTCTCTGCTATGGCGCAGGGGTCCTTTTCAACGGAATCAGCGCCTATGTTCTTCTTGTCATCGAAGAGTCCTCCATCGATCTCTACAAGGCCAAACTTGAGGATTACGAGCACATCTTCGGTTTCAAGGCAGAGGTCTCGATACTGGCTCCCGGCAGGGGGTGGTCACTGGTTTCTCAAAGTAGTTAGAGATAACAAACCGGAAGACCTTGACGTTATCCGTTTTCAGTTATAACTTTCACTCGTAGGATTAGAAAATGGGAAGATTAATATATCTTGATAATAATGCCACCACACAGATGGCACCAGAGGTTCTGAATGCAATTACTGAAGCTCAGAGCGTTGTCTACGGCAATGCCTCTAGCATGCATACATTCGGACGCGAGGCCCAGAGATTGGTCGAGCAGGCCCGTGACAACATTGCGTCTCTTCTGGATTGCGACAGCTCAGAGATAACCTTCACCAGCGGAGCTTCCGAGGCCAACAACACGGTTTTCATGATAGCGAAGTCCCTCATAGAAAAGCGCGGAAGCGGCAGGATAGTAACCACTACGATCGAGCATCCCTCGATAATGGAAACGGTCAAGTATCTGAGAAAATGCGGCATCCATGTGGATCAGGCTCCCGTTGCCGCTGATGGCAGCGTGAAGCTGGACGAGTTCGAGAAACTCATGGGCCCGGATGTGGTTCTGGTTTCGGTCATGACGGGCAATAACGAGACCGGTACTATTCAGCCGATAGAAACAATATCTCAGATTGCACATAAGTACGGCGCTTTTATGCATACCGATGCTACTCAGGCTATCGGAAAGCTTGAGCTTTCATGCAGGAAGTGGAATCTGGATTATCTTTCATGCAGCGGACACAAGTTCTACGGACCTAAGGGTGTAGGTGTCCTGTATGCGAAAAAGGGAATCCCGTACGAGCCGTTCGTGCATGGCGGAGAGCAGGAACATGGCCGCAGAGCCGGCACCTACAACACCATTGCAATCTACGGAATGGGTGTGGCTGCCAAGCTCGCCAAGGAGAACATCGACGAAGAGTCCAGAAGACTTTGGGCAATGCGCGAGAAGCTCCGCGAGGGAATAGTTGCAAAGGTTCCAAACATCGTGGTCAACGGATGCAGCGACCGCCAGCACTGCCTGCCGGGAACTCTGGATGTTTCCTTCGAGAATGTCGAGGGAGAATCCATTCTCCTGATGCTGGATATGGCCGGGATTGCGGTCTCTACCGGATCGGCCTGTGCTACCGGATCGTTGGAGCCCAGCTATGTTCTCATGGCCGGCGGACTGGATGTCGAGCTTGCCCACGGATCGATACGCTTCTCGTTCGGAAGGTTCAACACCATGGAGGATGTGGACTATGTCCTTGAGGTCCTTCCTCCGATCATCAGCAGACTCAGGGCAATATCAACAAGGTAAGAGGTTACTATGGACAGTTTCATGGCCCAGTGGGTATATACGGATACAGTCAAAGATCATTTCATGAATCCCAGGAACATCTGGAACAAGGATGAGAACTGGGTTCCCGATGCAATGGGCGAGGTAGGATCGCTTGCATGCGGAGACCAGATGAGAGTCGGAATCAAGGTTGTCGATGACAAGATTTCAGACATCAGATGGCTTACATACGGTTGCGCCAGCGCAATCGCCAGCACCTCCATGATGAGCGAGATGGTCAAGGGAATGACCCTTGAAGAGGCATACCACATCACTCCGGAGATGATCACCGACCAGCTGGGAGGACTTCCCCAGCATAAGTTCCATTGCTCGGTTCTCGGAGACAAGGCCCTTAGGGCTGCAATCGATGATTATCTGGAAAAGAACGGCAGGGAGAATCCCTTCAGGAGTTCGATTGCAAAGATAATCTGCGAGTGCAAGGGCGTCACCGACCAGATGATCGAACACCTTGTTGCAACTGATCAGGCCAAGACCCTCGAGGACCTTCAGAGACTCACCGGCTATGGTACGGGCTGCGGAAGATGCAAGGCCCGTATCGAGCACGAGTTCGAAGAGATGCGACACATCCATGGGAAGTGATTTATCTATTTATAAAGTGTAAAAACATGTAGAATAAGCCGCCTTCGGGCGGTTTTTCTTGCCTTTTGGGCATTTTGCAAGGATACTTTGCATATGAGAGAAATAGTATCGTCAGTTGAAGGAAAAAAGTATAGGATACCGGCATTTTCAAGTGCCAGGGAGATTCTGGAAAAAGCCGGCATGGCCCTCGGAACAGACTATCAGGAAAACCCGATTGTCGCCGCCCTAATCAACGGCAGACTCAGCCCTTTGGGAACCCCTGTTCCGATGTCATGCCCGATAGAGCCTGTCAGGGCATTTCAGGGTTTCGGGCGAAGGGTCTACAGACACAGCCTCTGCTTTCTTCTCTGCTATGCCTCCAAGCTTGTTTTTCCAAAGAGAAGACTTGTCATCGGGCATTCGCTCGGCGACGGATTCTTCTTCAACTACGAGGATGCAAAAGATACCGACAAGGATCAGATAGAAGCACTGAGTGCAAAGATGAAGGAACTTGTCGAGCAGAAGCTGGATATCGAGTATGTCTCGCTTTCGAACCAGGATGCCATCAAGGCTCTCAAGAAGCAGGGCTATGAAGATGCCGTTCTGCTTCTGAAATCCATGAATGCACCCTCAGTGGACCTCTATAAGCTGCAGGAATACTGCCAGATTGCATATGAGCCCATCGTAGACAACACAAGTGTCCTCGGTGTATGGGATCTCAGGCCCTACGAAAACGGCATGCTTCTCAGGTATCCAGTGAAGGAAAGCATCCACAGCGTTGTCCAGTTCAAGGACAACCAGAAGCTGTTCGAAGTCTTCAACGAGTACCGTGCCTGGGGAAAAATCCTCGGTGTCAGCTATGTCGGTGAAATGAACAGAATGTGCTCCGACAACACTGCAGAGCAGTATGTCAGGCTTTCCGAAGCGCTTCAGAGGCGTAAGATCGCCAGCATTGCGGATGATATCCACAACCGCAAGGCAAAGGCCGTCTTCATTGCAGGACCTTCGTCTTCCGGTAAGACCACATTTGCAAAGAAACTATGCGAGCAGCTTCTGCTGATGGAGTATTCTCCGATAAAAATCTCCCTGGATGACTACTACAAGCAGCGCCAGTATGCACCTCTGGACGAGGAAGGAAAACCGGATTTCGAGGCTTTGGAAGCCTTGGATACGGACATGTTCGACCGCAATATGCATGATCTGTTTGCAGGCCAGGAGGTGGATCTTCCGCACTTCAGCTTCACGGAAAATGCCACTTATTACCTCAACAAACCGATCAAGATGAATAGCCATACGATCTTTGTAATAGAGGGAATCCATGGCCTGAATCCGAAGATTGTATCAAAAATCGAGCCCAAATACGTATATAAGGTATATATTTCTGCCCTGACACAGCTGAACATGGATGACTGCAACAGGGTCTCCACAACAGATGACAGGATGCTCAGGAGAATTCTGAGGGACTACCGGACCCGCGGTTCCAGCGCGGAGGAAACGCTGCTCATGTGGCCGAGCGTCTCACGCGGAGAAAGGGTTCATATCTTCCCGAACCAGAACAACGCCGATGTCATGTTCAACAGTGCGCTGGACTATGAGCTCGGAGTTCTCTCTCCGTTCGTGGCACCGCTTCTGCATGAGGTAAGCCCGGATTCAGGCACTGCATACACGCACGCCCAGAGACTTCTGGCCTTCCTCGAGAACATATATGCGATTCCCTCGTCCTTCGTTCCGAGCGATTCGATTCTTAGGGAGTTCATAGGCGAAAGCGATTACGAGGACTGATTCCCCTGCGATTGACGAGGTACTTCAATCAAGGTAAATTTGTGCTATGACGTATGAGATTCTGGACACCTGTAACGGGTGTGGGACATGCCTCTCGATCTGTCCCGTCAAGGCTATATCCTGCGGGCCCGGGAGGATTCATTCAATCAATGCAGACTACTGCATAGGTTGCGGTGCCTGTTTCCGTGTATGTGCAAACTCATCCGTCATCGATTCTTTCGGCAACACCGGAGAAAAGGAAAGCAAAAGGTTCTGGCTTATCCCTCATTTCGACAAGAATCAGTGCAGGCGTTGCGGCAAGTGCTATGAGATGTGTCCTGCGGGAATCATAACCAGACCGGACAGCGAGAGGGAGCCTTCTCTGACAAACGCCAAGCTATGTGCTTCATGCCGATGGTGCGAGAAGGTCTGCGTTTTCAATGCCATCTCGTTTTCGCCTGCTTCAGGCGATAATGCCAGTGGAGGACCAAAGTGAACATAGCGGTACTCAGACAGCATCTTGAGAGCCTGGACAGACGTTTCTGTGAAGAAACGATGGCGGAGAGACGCAACCTCAAGGCTCTGGTTCTGGACTTGAGCGAAGAAACCCATTATGAATGGGTGATTCCCGAGTCTATTCTCGGCTCCTATATCTCCGGTCCGGCACTCGGTGCCAGGCTCTGGGCTGAGTTCGCCGGCTCAGATGTAGAGGAAGAATCGACATACGAATCAAACAACCCCATAGTCATAACGGCATCGGCTCTTACCAATTCGGGAATTGCAGGTTGTGAAAGTGTCAGCATTGCGTTCCGTTCACCTGTCACCGGAAGACTTGCATTCAATGTTGTCTCCAATTCTGTGGGGATGAGGCTGGATGCCCTCGGGTATTGTGCACTGGTTGTCATCGGAAGGCTCAGGCGACCTACCGTCATAGACGTCCGCAAGAGCGGGGTGACATACAATGTGTCCGAGATATTCATCGGATACACGGTCAGCCAGATCGAGAACCTCGTAGGCGTAGGCCCCATGACTACAGCTCTTTCCATCGGACCCGCCGGAGAGCAGAAGGTACCTTTTGCTGCAGTTGTCTGTGAAGGCATGGTAACCGGTCGCGGAGGACTTGGGTGTGTATTCGGTTTCAAGAATATCAAGGCTCTCTGCATTACCGGCTTCTGCACGGACTACAGACGGACCGGGGATGAATCTGAAATTGCCAAGGTTTCAGATAAGCTCATGAAAGCCATCGACGGCAGTGAGTACTGCCGCCGCATGAACCGCGGAGGTTCTGCGTCTCTGATCAGCCGTGCGAGCAAGAACGGTTGGGCTCCGGTATTCAATTTCAGCAGACGTACCGATCCGAGGCTTTTCCATCTCGGCGGAGAGGAAACGAACCGACGTTACGGAAACGAGCATGGCGGTTGCATGGGCTGTCCTGTGCTCTGCAGGCACAGGACCGGAGATGGGGTTTCGATTCCCGGTTATGAATCCATCCTGATGCTGGGACCGAATATCGCCTGCTTCGATATGGACAAGATTATCGAGCGCCATGCCCAGTGCCTGGACTTCGGACTTGAGCCGGTATCAACCGGAAATGTCATGGGTTGGGCCAGTGAGGCATGGTCAAGCGGGCTCGTCAATCTCTTTGAGCCTGACTTCTCATTCAAGGACAACTCCAAGGTTCTTCCTCTGATTGAAATGATTGCACGGCGGACGGGGCCGGGAGAGCCGCTGAGCTTCGGAACCTATGCGCTTGGAAAGGCATATCATGCCGAGGACTTCGCATACACCATTCGCGGGCTCGAATGCGGACCTTTCGATTACAGGGGAGCATACTGCCAGAGTCTTTCGGATTGCATGGGATTCTGGTTCGACAACTATTTCGAGATCCACTGCGATGTAAACACTTCAGACAAGGCAGCCTGGGAGGTTCTGAACGAGAATCTTGTAATGGGACTTGAAAGCTACGGGTTGTCTCCGGCTCTGATTGTTCCGACTGTTGTAGAGAACTGCAAGAAGCTTAAGAAGAGATTTAAAATACTTCCGAAAACGGAAATAAATAGTGTAAAACCATCGTTACCTGCTGAAATAATCAGCGCTGTTACCGGTTTTGATATACTTTCGGACCAGATAATCGAATTGGGAGAAAGGTGCTGGAGGCTTGTCTATGAGATAGACAGGGCTTTGGGTTTCGATATGCTCAATGATTCGGAGGACCTTTTGCCGGAGCATTTCTTCATTGATCCGGACAGCAACCACGAAGTATCTTCAATCGTTCCTATCAGGAGTCTTGTCGACCGCTATTGTTTCCTGCGCAAGCAGACCATCGCCATCCAGGGCTCTGACTTCAAGGCTGACTGATCCGTCTTCATTGAAAACCACCAGCGCATAAGAGGATTTGCTTCCTCCTCTCGGACGGGATGGAGAACCTGGATTTAGATAAGTAATTCTTTTTCCATCAATAAATTCGCTGGTAATTCCATTGCAATGTGAATGGCCTGTTATAACTAGATCGAAATCCTTGTCCTCAAGGCCGACAGAGCTCGGACTTCCATAGAGATGTCCATGCGTGATGAAGATTTTCAAACCTTTGAAAGAACATGTTCTGTACAGTGGGAGATCAAGATTCACATCTGTCCAGGACCATCTGTTGTCGCAGTTTCCCTGTACCGGCAGAAACAGAAAGTTCCGCAGCTGCACACTTTGTGTGATGAAGTAGTTTTCTATATCCAGATCACCCGCATAAAGGAAGGCCAGACAGTCGGGAGAGCCTGCAATTTCGGCCAGTTTCTCGAAGCATTGGTCGGAGCTGTGGACGTCACTGGCGACCAGTAGAAATTTCTTATCTTTTAATCCAAGCATGATATGGATTTATCTTAACATAGGCCCATCATTCGATAAAGCTATACATCCGTTAAGGAAAAAGCTTTCTTTTTAAGAAAAACCTTTCCTTTTTCATCTTTTCGCGTACAAATCTTTCTTGTAAATGCTTTTTCAATCATAGTATGATACCTATAGTCAACCTGTATAGGTTTTTATATATATTGTACTTTCCTGGGATTTGGACTCAGGAAAAATCATTGGAGGTATATATGGCAGATAACGTCTTCATCTGTTCAGATGGTCATAGACTTGCATATAACCTCTGGTTGCCTTCTCCAAACATTGAAATCAAAGCTTTTCTGCAAATTCTCCACGGCATGGCCGAGTATAGCGACCGTTATGCAAGATTCGCAGAATATTTAAATAAATTGGGAATTGCGGTTTTCGCCGCAGATCATAGAGGACACGGAGCAACAGCATCAGAGGATGAG
>JAFUXI010000039.1 GCA_017470995.1 Spirochaetales bacterium | reverse complement strand
TGTCAACGAAGGCGTATGGGTCGAGGGTCATTACCTCAAGAAGCTCTGAGCTTCACAATCAGTTTTTCTTTACAATCTTCTTTACCGTTCTCTTCGGCGGATTGATTACCAGTGCCTGTTCCGTGCGGTGGCGGATCATATAGCAGCGGTGGATCTTGCTGTTGCGTGCGAAGTCCGCTCCGATGGTGCTGTCGGTGATATCCTCGACGATGAATTCATCGTACAGCTCACCGAACATCTTGAATCTTGTGTAGTTGGTTGAGAAGATCAGTACTCCGTCGCTTGAGAGATGTCTCATGCAGGAGCGTATCAGATAGCCGTGGTCGCGCTGGACATCGAAACTACCGGTTCTGCTCTTGCTGTTGGAGAACGTGGGCGGGTCGCAGAAGATCAGGTCGAACACATCGCGGTTCTCCTTCAGGAAGGATATGCAGTCGTCTCTGTAGAAGAAGTGGTTCAGCGTGTTGAAACCGTTTATCTGCATGTTCTTGGTCGCCCAGTCGAGGTATGTTGCACTGGCATCGACGCTGACGGTCGAGAGGGCTCCTCCTGCTGCGGCATATACCGTGGCGCTTGCCGTATAGCAGAACAGGTTCAGGAATCTCTTGTCCCTGCTCATGGTCTCGATGAGCTTTCTCACCGGCCTGTGGTCCAGGAATATTCCCGTATCAAGATAGTCGGTGAAATTCACGATGAACTTGTGTCCGTTCTCATTGACGATATTGAAGTGTGAGGAACTGCCTCTTCTTGTGTACTGGTTGGCTCCCTTCTGGATTTCCCTGCGCTTGACATGGATATCATCCAGATCGATACCGGTGGTCCTCTCGGTAGCTATCACCAGCTCTTCCAGTCTTCTGGAGGCATCCTCGGGGTCGATTGACGACGGGGCGGCATATTCCTGCAGGCTTATCCATTTGCCTTCGTAGACATCGATGGCTGCACTGTACTCGGGCATATCGGCATCGTAGAGCCTGTAGCAGGTGACTCCTTCCTTCTCCATCTGCTTTCCGATGGTGGCCAGGTTCTTCTTGAGTCTGTTAGCCGCCATCTGGGCGCCTGGGGTCAGCGGAGCTGCAAGACGCTCGGCCTTTCTGGCAAGTGCGCGCTCTGTCATCTGCTGGCGTTCCTGTTTGCTGAAAACATAGTAGTGGGCTGCCTGGCACTCGATGCCGCCGTTGATCAGCGTATTGGTGCGGTTAGGCTTCATGTCGATGAAACTCAGAAGCTCGCTGTTACCGCAGAGTATGCAGATGTCCCAGCCGCAGAAGCAGTTGTAGATGATCTCTCCCATTGCGGTGTAGAGCCTTCTGATTGCAGCCGATCCGCTGTCCAGTCTGACTCCGTAGGGCGGATCTGTTACGATGCATCCGGTTTCCGCAGGTACGTCTTCTTCCGTGGTCTTGGTGAAATCGCGCACCTGGAAATCAATAAGATCAGCTACTCCTGCAGCTTCCGCATTGGCTTTTGAAATCTCAACTGCACGCGTATCGATGTCCCATCCGATAATCTTGCACTCATTTTTTATGCGCATGCTTTCAGCTTGATCTACCGTCTTCTGCCAAAGCTCGTCGTTATGAATGGGCAGTTTAAGGAAGGCGAAGCTCTCGGTCTTCAGCAGCCCGGGTGCGGTGTTGGTTGCCATGAGGGCAGCTTCGATACAGATTGTTCCGCTTCCGCAGAAGGGATCGAGAAGGGTGGGCGCCTCAAGCTCGGGATTCTCCAGATGGGCTCTGAGTTTCTTGTACCAGTCGCTTCTGTAGAGCAGCGAAGCAGCCATGAACTCTCCCAGCACGGCCTGTGTCTGGGCCTTGCGGTATCCTCTGTGGAAGAGGTCTCTGCCGGCGAAGTCCACATACCAGCGCACGAGGTTCCTGTTCACATGGAGGTGGAACACGATATCCGGATTATCCCTGTCCACGTCCGGTCTGACGCCGTCGTACTTGGAGCGGATTCTTTCAACGATGGCATCCTTGAGCCTCAGTGAAGCGAAGTGGCTGTTTCTGATCCATCTGCAGTCGCTCACGGTCTCCGTGATTGCGAATGTGCGTTCGGGATTGATCCAGTTTTCCCAGGGGAGGGTCATTGAATGGTCGTAGAGGTCGTCCGTGGACTGAAGGCCGTCGAACCTGTGAACCAGAACCAGAAGTCTTGTTGCACTTCTCGTCCACATGCAGAAGCGGTATGCGGTCTCAAGGTCTGCGGAGAACTCGACTCCGCCCGAACTCGTGACTATATCCTGTCCTCCGGCTTCGCGGACTTCTTTCTCTACAAGGTCGTTCTGGTTTGCGGATGCGGAAGCGAAAAATATCATGCCTTCTCTCCTTTGGGTGTATTCATCTTGAAAATGTCGATTATCTCGTTCTTGTCGAAGCGGTACTTGGTGCCGCAGTTCAGGCACTCAAGCTCCAGCGGGAATTTGTCGTCGGAAATGATTCCGTCCTTCTCGTCCTGCGGAAGTCTTCCCAGGAAGGTTTCGAAATGCTCCCTGGAGCAGGGGCAGGAGAAACCCAGATGCTCGGATGCAAGCTCCTGCACGCCGAACTCCGAAAAGTTGTCCTCGATGTACTGGCTTACGGTTGTTCCCTCGGAGAGGGCGGCCCCCATCGAGGGAAGGCGCGTGCTCTTTTCCTGCAGCTTCTCGAGTACTTCATCGCTGCATCCGGGCATCGCCTGGAGGAACAGTCCGCCGGCACCGATGACACGACCCTGTTTGTCGAAATTGACGGATAGGCTGAACATGGTGGGAGTCTGCTCGCTCTCGTTGTAGTAGAGGGCAAGGTCCTTGGCGAGGTCTCCGTACTGCATCATCGTCTGACCCGTGAATGGGGTGCGGCTTCCCTCGAGAAGCTTCGTGACGCTTACGAAACCCGGTCCGTAGAGGAATGAGAAATCCTTGCTTTCAATAGGTTTGTCCAGTGGGATGGGGTTGTTCTTGATGAAGCCTCTTACGGCTCCGCAGGCCCATGATTCGACATAGATTCCGCCGATGGGACCTCCGCACTCCACGTTGAGCTGGATGCGGTCGTTTCCTTTTACGGAGCTAGCCATCAGGCCTGCTGCAATGTAGGCCTGTCCGAGAATGTAGGTTTCAAGCAAGCCGAGGTTGAAGTTGCTCCGCATCTGGTTCACCATTGTGGTTCCGCCCAAGCCTGTGAGACGGATCTGGCCATCAGCGAGCAATACTACCTGCCTGCCATCTTCAGGAAGCCTGTCGAGGTGTTCGAGAAGCTCCTGGTCTTCGATTTTCTTCTTAAGCATGTTGAGTCTAGATTAGTGAAAGAATGTCTTTTATTCAAGGGAATTTATCCATTCACATGAGAACGGTTTATAAGTTATAATTTCACGCATGAAAACCCCGAAAGTCCTTCAGGATGCGCAGAAGAACATAAAACTCAGATGGAAGTTCATAGAAGGCAAGGAACGCCCGTTCGTGTATGTCGGGTTGATTCTTGCATTCGTTCTTTCCGTGGCCTTCATCTTCATAATCTATGACGGGATTTCGGAGAAGTACCTGCTTCAGATGAAATTCGATTCCGAGAAATCCTTCAACTCGATCTACATGGCCCTGAGCGACAGCACCAGCAAGGCCCTTTCGGTCATGGATGACGAGGGAGTAAAGGGAATCGGCATCTACTCCTCAAGCGGCTCGGCCTACCAGAGGCTCGGTGAGGTCCCCCTGACTCTTCCCCTGTCCAAGCTGGCCCAGGGAAGAAGGACCGGGCAGGATTCGACTCTGGGCATCTACATGATGGACGAGAGCACCAACGAGATCGAATACTTCCGTCTCTCAAGGTTAAACGTGGTACTTGAACTGGGAAACATCGCCCCAAGCGATCCCAGAGGAAACCAGACGCCGTATCCGGACCTTCCCGATATCATCTATGTCAAATTCGACGGGAGCACATACTTCAATAGTCTCAGGCGCGCCAGAATCCTTTCGATAGCCGGAATGGGCCTGATGCTGCTGATTTTCCTCATGATTCTCAGCATTTACAACAACAACCGCAAATACAGACTCCAGCTTCAGAAGAACGAGAGCCTTGCCAAACTCGGCGCCGCAGCCAGAACCCTGACGCATGAGATCAAGAATCCGCTGAGCGCAATGACCATCCAGAGCGCACTCATGCGCAAACTGATGCCTGAGGAATTCCACCAGGACCTGGATGTCATAGATCATGAAATCTCCCGCCTGACCAGCCTCACCAACCGTGTCAGCGAATTCCTCAAGAACCCCGCGGGGGAGCCGAAGGACATTGAAATCGTGTCCTTCATACGTGACATCTCCCGCCTTTTCAAACAGAACATAAAGGTACAGACCGATACCCCCGAGATCGTCGTGAATTTCGACGAGGACAGGGCCCGGTCCGTATTCGAGAACCTGATGAAGAATGCCACCGAAAGCTGCGAGGGCCGTGATCCCGAGGTCGAGGTGGATATCCGTGCAAAGCACAAGACTGTGACTATTCTGGTCATGGACCGCGGAGACGGTCTTCCCCAGGAAACCAAAGCCAAGCTGTTCGATCCGTTCTTTACCACCAAGATCCACGGAAGCGGGATAGGTCTGTCCATCTCCAAGCAGTTCGTGGAGGCCCGCGGCGGTACCCTTAAGATCTACGACCGGGAGAACGGCGGAACCGTGGCAGAGGTCAGTCTGCCCTGCAAATGATTTGAGACGAGGTTTTAGATGAGGATATTGATTGTAGATGATGAGACCAACATCAGATCCCTGATGGTCAGATACATGAAGGTCGAAGGCATAGACGGAGTAGGTGCGGAGAATGCCTACTCGGCCCAGCGCATACTGCGTGAAGATACCTTCGACGGCATGCTTGTGGATCTCAAGATGCCGGGCATGGACGGCCAGCAGCTGGTCAAGTGGGTACGCGATGAGGGCTTCAGGATGCCTATCATCATGATGAGCGCGCACGGTGAGATTTCCGATGCAGTCACTGCTCTGAAGAACGGAGTCCAGGACTACATCGTCAAGCCCTTTGACCCTGCGGAGGTCATCATCAAGCTCAAGAACCTCGTTGAAGCCCAGCACTTCAGAACGCTGCAGGAGATGGAGGAGCGCCTTCCCCAGGGTAGGGCTTTCATCGGTGAAAGCGTCGAGATCCGCAAGGTGAAGGACATGATAGGGCGCATCGCACAGACCAATTCCAGCGTCCTTGTCACGGGCGAGAGCGGAACCGGAAAGGAAGTGGTGGCCAGAACCATCCACGAACAGAGTCCTGTTTCATCTGGTCCGTTCGTGGCTATCAACATCGGCGGAGTCCCGGAAAATCTTCTGGAGAGCGAGCTCTTCGGTTATGAGAAGGGAGCCTTCACCGGAGCAGTGGGACGCAAGAGCGGAATGTTCGAGCTTGCCAACGGCGGCACGCTCTTTCTGGATGAAATAGGTGATATGCCTTATCCGCTTCAGGTCAAGATCCTCCGGGTTCTTCAGGAGCGTTCAATCACCCGCCTGGGCGGAACAGAGCCCATGCCCATCAACGCCCGCATAGTCTGCGCAACCAACAAGGACCTTGAGGAGATGGTTCGTGAAGGCAAGTTCCGCGAGGACCTTTTCTTCCGCCTGAATGTCGTCCGTATCCATATCCCGCCGCTTCGCGAGCGCAAGGAAGATATCCCGCTTCTGGCCGCTTGGATAATAAAGAAGCTCAATATCAACATGGGGCGCCATTTTTCAGGGCTCACCCCTGAGGCCATGGAGAAACTCAAGAACTATGATTTCTACGGCAACATAAGGGAGCTGGAGAATATCCTCGAGCGTGCGGCAATCTTCTCGGACGGGGATCTGATTACCGCAGACAACATCGAGCTTCGGGGTGATGTGCTCAGGCACGATGCCCGCAAGACTCCGGAGGTAAACCTAGGCACCGAGGGTATGTCGCTCAAGGATGTTGAGAAACAGGTCATCGAGAAATCACTCAGACGCTGGGAAGGCAACCGAACCAAGGCTGCCAATGAACTGGGAATCACCAGGAGAACACTGATTACCAAGATTGAAGAGTACAATCTAGACATATAGGAGCACATTATGGAAGAGAAGAGATGGAATCTCAGCCCCATTTATCCGGCAGTAGATTCGCCGGAGTTCAATGCAGATCTGAAAAAGCTTAAAGACATGCTGAAGGCTTTCAGGGCCGAACTCGAGTCGGCAAAGCCGAATCTGGCCAAGCTGGTCGATATGGAAAACGAGATGTCGGACATTTCCGAAACCCTCGGTTCCTATGCCTACTGCAACGTAAGCGTCAATACTACCGACAAGGCCGCAGTCAATGCCCTGAACAAGGTCGAAGAGCTCGGCATGGACGAAGCCGTGTGCTCAACACTGTTCACTACATTCGTGGCAGAACATAAGGATGAGGTCGATGCCTACTGCAAGGACCATCCCGACTACAGGTTCATCTTCGACGAGATCGCCGAAGAGGCAAAGCATCAGATGCCCAAGGAGCTCGAAGAGCTGGCGGCAGACCTCATGAGAAGCGGCTCCGATGCCTTCGGACGTCTCCAGGAGACAATCTCATCCTCTGCATGCGCTGAGCTGGACGGGGAGAAGAAGACCGTCATCCAGCTGCGCGCTCTTGCGACAAGCCCCGACCGCGAGGTCAGAAGAAAGGCCTACGAGGCAGAGCTCAAGGTCTGGAAGGAACATGAGGTTGCATTCTGCTATGCCCTCAACGGCATCAAGGGAACAAGCCTCTCGCTCGAGAAGAGACGCAACTGGGAAAGCCCGATCGACAGATCCTGCGCAGGGGCGAGAATCACCCGCAAGACCCTCGACGCCCTGATCGGAACCCTGGAGAAGAACCTTCCCATGTTCCGCAGATACCTCAAGACCAAGGCCAAGCTCCTGGGTCTGAAGAAGTGCGCATTCTATGATCTCTTTGCACCCGTCGGCAAGGCAGACATGAACTTCACCCTTGAGCAGGCCAGGAAAATGGTCATGACTCAGTACGGTGCATTCAACCCTGCAATGGGCGAGTTCGCAGCCAATGCATTCGACAACAACTGGATCGATCCGTTCCCGCGTCAGGGAAAGACCGGCGGTGCCTATGACATCTACATGCCCAAGATCAGAGAGAGCAGGGTGTTCGCCAATTTCGACGGAACATACGACGGAGTCTCTACGTTTGCACACGAGCTCGGACATGCCTGGCATGACCATGTGGTAAGCGTCAAGCCGGCACTGCTGAGAAGCTACCCCATGACACTTGCCGAGACTGCAAGCATCTTCAGCGAGTTCATCGTTTTCAAGGGTGCGGTCGAGCAGGCAACCGAGGAGCAGAAGGTGGCAATCATCGAGCAGTTCGTGCAGGGCGCCTGCCAGGTCTGCGTGGATATCCTCTGCCGCTTCTATTTCGAGCGCGAGATCTTCGAGAAGAGACGCGAGGGCGAGCTGATGCCTGACGAGATGTGCGAGATCATGATCGACTGCCAGAAGAAGACCTACGGCGACGGTCTGGACGAGAAGCTGCTGCATCCTTATATGTGGGCGGTCAAGGGCCACTACTACAGCACAGGTTTTTCCTTCTACAACTATCCGTATGCCTTCGGTCAGCTCTTCGGACTGGGACTGTACAACCGCTCTACGAAAGAGAAGAGCGACCGTCCGTTCTACGAGAAGTACAATGCACTCCTTTCTCTGACAGGTCAGCTCTCTGCCGAGGATGTTGCCAAGAGCGCCGGAATAGACATCACCGATCCTGCATTCTGGCAGGAAGGCATGGATATCATTGCCAGCTACGTAAAGCAGCTTGAAGAACTTGCCGAGAAGAGCTGATGCTGATTAAGGCTGAGAAACTTGCCCAGGGCGGCCGTGCAGTCGGCCGTCTTGAGGATGGCAGAGTAGTATTCATTGATGGCCTCTTCCCCGGTGAAGAGGCCGAAATCTCTATAGTAGAAGATAAATCAAGCTATTGTATCGCCAAAGTTCTCAGCATAATCACCAAGAGTCCAAACCGCCGTACGTCACCGTGTCCCAAGAGCTCGGAATGCGGCGGCTGTCCATGGATAGAGCTTGATTACCGAGCCCAGTTCGAAGCCAAAAACCAGATAGTCAGAGAGCTCTTTGCCGATTTCCCGGACCTGAAATATGAAGAGCCCGTCTCCGGTCCCGAGTTCGGCTACCGCAGCCGCGCCCGGTTCCAGTACAGGATAGAGAACGGCAAGGCAAGGCTGGGCTTCTGTGCGGAGAACTCAAACAAAAGCATAGCAATCCCGAAATGCCCTGTTGCAGACAAGGCACTGAACGATCTGATAGAAAACCCACCCAGGCTCAATGCGTGGGAGCTTAAGAACAGCGAGCTGAGCTGCATCGCCACGGATGACGGAGTGCTTTACGATGACAGGACCGGCTGGATCACCATCAACGACAGACGCCTGCCCGTGAGCAACAAAGTCTTCTTCCAGTCCAACCTGATACTTCTGCCTCAGCTGATCGACTACGTTGTCTCCCTCACGGAAGGACCCGGCGTCATGGATCTCTACAGCGGGGTGGGAACCTTCAGCGCCTACCTGGAAGACAGGTTCGATGTCACTGCAGTCGAGATCAACAAGTTCTGTCTCTCCCTGGCCAAGAGCCACCTGAAGAACACGCAGTTCTTCACGTCCCCGGTGGAGAAGTGGAATCCCAAGGTAAGAAAAGTCGACACCGTCATAGTCGACCCACCCAGAGTAGGGTTGGATAAGAAGGTTCCCGACATGATCGCTTCCTGGAATCCCAAGAAAATAATCTATGTCTCCTGCTATCCGCCCACCATGCACCGTGACATCCAGCGCCTCACCCAGCTGGGCTACGAGGCCGATACCCTCAAGCTCTTTGATTTCTATCCCCAGACGAGCCATGTCGAGACGGTGGTTCTGATGTCTCGCAAATAGTGTGAATAAAAGAAATTACATAAGCAAAACTCTTCAATAGAATCTATTTCCTGCCATAAAGACAGTTTACGCATAGAAGTCTATGGTAATACCTCAGTCCCTTCTTGTAGGAGGGTTGAGACTGTAAGGTTACTTTTAGGGGGTAGGTTGAGACCTTATAGTTGCTTTTTCGAGGTAGGGTTGAGACAGCAAATGTGTTATCATTAAAAAGAAGATTTGGAAGTTGTATTTAAAGATATCGAATATTAGGAATTCTTCCTAATTCATCTTGCTCGGTGATAATCACGCCGATGAGCTCTAGGATGTTTTCAATGAAAATCTGTACTTGAATTGCCCTAAAAATCATGTCACGCTCAAACTTATCAAAATCTGTTGCGCCGGACTTTTTATAGATAGGATCAAGAATAGTTGGGTCATTTTTTATTGCTTGACAGCGACATAGAAACAAATGAACAATGCGAATAATTGGGATTTGTGGAGGTGCGCATAGGATGGAAATATGGGATCTGTATACTGAAAAACGGGAACCGACCGGAAAAGAGCATATTCGAGGAGAAGAGATTCCTCAGGGGTTATATCACCTTGTTGTTCATGTCTGGATAAGGAACAGAAAGGGCGAGTATCTGATTTCTCAGCGAAGTGAAGACCGTCCAGCTTTTCCGCTCATGTGGGAATGTGTAGGAGGTTCTGCTTTGAAGGGAGAGGACAGTCTTTCTGCTGCACTCCGGGAGACCAAAGAGGAAGTAGGCATAAAGCTGTCACCTGAAAATGGGAAGGTTATATATTCCATGATTGGTAGAGTAGTCCATGGGGTCAAATTTTCTGATATTGTTGATGTCTGGCTGTTTGAATATGATGGGCCAGTGAATCTTGAATTGGCAACGACGAAAGAGGTTGCTCAGGCCTTGTGGATGAATAAGGCAAAGATGAAAGATCTATTTTACGAAGGTAAGCTCGTTAATACTCTTGGATACTTTTTGGAATTAGAAAACGTATGATGACTTTATTCAGAAGCGAAGAGACGAGATGAAAGACAGAATTCTTCATGGCGCAGGTCTGAAGCTAGTCAAGATTTCTGAGTTATTCGGAAATGAATATATTAAACCTTTTCCATCACAACGACTATCTTTCCGTCAACACCTTTTTCCTGCGCTTTGATGGCCTGTTTAATATCTGAAAACTTGAATGAGGTTCCTATGAAAGGTGTTATGTTATGCTCAGCTATGAAAGCAAAGATTTTGTCTATGGTCTCCTGCGTTGGATAGTTGGAAAAGAATCCGGTGAGGTAGCAACCATTCGGTATTTCCTTTATCGGATCAAATCCGTTCAGATGGTATTCTCCTCCCAGAATCCCGGTATTGCAGACGATTCCTCCGCGGTAAAGATGCCGGAGCGAATCTCTGATGGTTCTGGGACCTATAAGCTCTAGAACCTTATTTGCATAAAACCCATCGGGCAACTTGTTTTCAGGATCAAGAATGGCTTCACAGCCGAGGCTGGTGATCAGATGTTTTTTTTCCATTTTGTGTGTTGTCCCGTAAACCTTGCATCCGAGAGATGTTGCAATCTGCATCGAGGCATAACCAAGCGCTGAGGTGGCGCCCCTGACAAGAAGTATATCGGACGGCTTTATGTTCAGACATTCAAACAGGGAACCCCATGCTGTAAAGAAGGTCTCCGGGATGGCGGCCAGGTATTTTGGTTCAAGAACTGGAG